>NZ_CP039393.1:0-300624 GCF_004803695.1 Muribaculum gordoncarteri | reverse complement strand
AGTCGGCGGCCTACGTGTACTTCGGCAAGGATCCCAAGGACCTCACCGTCGAGGAGGCTGCCACGCTTGTGGGAATGGTGAAGAATCCGTCATACTACAACCCGGTGCGCAAGCCCGAGCGCGTGCGCGAACGCCGCAACGTGGTGCTGGAGCAGATGTACAAGGAGGACATGCTGTCGCGCGAAGAGCTCGACTCGCTGAAGCAACTGCCGCTGAAGCTCGACTTCCACCGCGTCGACCACAAGGAGGGCCCTGCCCCCTACTTCCGCGAGGAGCTGCGCAGAATCCTGCGTGCCAAGAAGCCCGAACGCAGCGCCTACCGAGGATGGGAGAAGCAGAAGTTTATCGACGACTCAATTGCATGGGAAACCAACCCGCTCTTCGGCTGGATCGAAAAGAACCCCAAGCCCGACGGAACAAAATATGACATCTACAACGACGGCCTCAAGATATACACCACAATCGACTCGCGCATGCAGCGATATGCCGAAAACGCCGTCAACACCCACCTGAGCCGCACACTGCAGCCGGCATTCTTCCGCGAAAAGCGCAATGTAAAGGGCGCACCCTACACCACCAACCGCGAGGAGTTGTCGTCATCGCAGCTCGCCGCTCTCATCGACCACTCGATGAAGCAGAGCGACCGTTACATCATGATGAAAAAGGCCGGATGCAGCGAGAGTGAAATCAAGACGGCATTCAACACGCCTGTCGACATGAAGGTGTTTACCTACGCGGGAGTAATCGACACGACGCTCACTCCCATGGACTCGATTCTCTACAACAAGCACTTCCTGCGCTCGGGATTCATGTCGATGGACCCCATGACGGGACATGTGAAGGCTTACGTGGGAGGCCCCGACTTCCGATTCTTCCAATATGACATGGTGTCGACCGGACGCCGTCAGATAGGTTCGACAATAAAACCGTTTCTCTACACCTACGCCATGGAGGAGGGCTACACCCCATGTGACGAGTTCCTGAACGAACAGCCCACCATTTACGACGAGAACGGCAATCCATGGTCACCGCGTAACGCCGGCAGCGCCCGTGTGGGCGAAATGGTCGACATACGCTGGGCGCTTACCAACTCCAACAACTGGATCTCGGCCCGACTGATGAGCCAGCTCTCGCCCGCCACACTTGTGCGCAACATGCACAACTTCGGCATCACCAACCATCTCGACCCGGTGGTGTCGCTGTGTCTCGGCCCGTGCGATGTGTCGGTCAAGGAGATGGTTACGGCCTACTCGGCGTTTGCCAACAACGGAATGCGCGTCGACCCCCTATTCGTGACCGCGATAGCCGACAACAACGGCAACATCATATCGGAGTTTACCCCGCGTCACACCGAGGTCATCAGCCGCGAAGCCTATTACAAGATTCTGTCGATTCTGCTCAACGTGGTCGACGGCGGTACGGGTAACCGCCTGCGCCGCCCGCCCTACAACCTGACAGCTCAGATGGGCGGCAAGACCGGTACAACCAACTCCAACTCCGACGGATGGTTCATGGGCTTCACCCCGCGCCTCGTGTCGGGAGTGTGGGTAGGCGGCGAAGAGCGCTATATCCACTTCAACGGCATGGCCATGGGTCAGGGCGCTTCAATGGCCCTGCCTATCTACGGACTATACATGAAGCAGGTCTACGCCGACCCGTCACTACCCTATAGCCAGGACACAAAGTTTGAGTTCCCGGCCGACATCGACCTCTGCCACAAAGAGTACTTCGGCGAGTATGTCGACGAGAGCGGCACCGAGGAGAGCATCGAGGGCGTATTTGATTGACGCACATCGTCAACACGACACATAACCGGCGGTCGGATGCACCCAGCATCCGGCCGCCGATACTTTTTAACACATGTACCCTGTACCCTATACCCGTGCTGCGGACGCCTAACGGCGGCCTTGCGCGGGCCTAACGTTATTAAGCTGCTCTGCAGCTTTGGCGCTAACGCGGGGGTCTGATGGTGCGGGGGTTTGCGCCCGGCGCTGACGCGGGGCGTGGTGAAGCGTTAGCGGCACCCGGGGCGAGGGTGAGCGTCATCCAGGGCGAGGGTGAGCGTCAGCGTCACCCGTGGATGGGAGATACATGCCAAGGTGCTACCCCTTGCGGGTTGCATATCGCGAGCGTGGAGGTGTGCCCGGGGTATGCGGGGATAAAAAAACTGTGCCAATTTTTAGTTGGCACAGCACATATATCGGAAAGGTATATTATTTAATCAACACATCGAATAAACAATGCATTTGAATCATTCATCAGATCAGCAAGCCATCCTCCAGTAAATACATTAGCATAAGTAATCGGGAAAAAGTCGAATGTAAAATAATTAAAATCCCACCCATTCGTATAATTTTTACCCTTGGTGGCTTCGGTGTCGGCATCAAAAGAATAATATAAGTTCCCTTCAGTAGAGGATTGTTCTTGTGTTACAAGAACAGGTGTATTAATCCAATAAACACCGCCTGGCCTACGATATAAATCATAAAATAACGGTCGACATTCAACACTCCTTGCAAAAGTCGCATGTTCCGGATAATAATTTACTCGAGCTGATGAATACCTTAACATACCTGATTCACTGGACTTACGATTACCATAACCCGATGCACCTATTGGGAAAAATACATTGACTCCACTATATTCTCCGGTTTCTGACTTATTATAAACAAAGCATCCTCTCATGCCACATGAAGCTTTATCAGCACGATAGTATCCATAGCCATAGGCAACATCAATATTCGTAGCAGTTCCAGTAGCTCCATCACCATATAGGACACCGTAACCTTGCTCAATGGACTCGTTTTGGTACAATTGGGCATAATCATCCAAATCAGCTATTCTCCCGGGACCTTGATAATTAAAAGTTGCTATTTTATAGTCCTTTTCAGATGTAATCTCACTCCATGCTTTGCTTGTTCCATCAACAAGCGTTAGATTTCCCGGAGCTTTAAAATCGCCGGGAGCCGGAATTTTACCATAATTAAGATCTGACTGATTACTTTCAGCATCTATAGGTTCGTCAAGATTTCCCCATTTAAACAATGAACCTTCATCGAGGGGAGATTCAGCTTCGGCAGTTGCCGTTCTAAGATTTTTAGCGTGCCATTTAGCACCACCGCTAAGCAATGCCGTCGGAGCATCGCCTTGACGGATAAATATGAGGTGATAGCATGAGTAGTTATGGTACTCAACCCTGACTATGGCAAACTTTGATTGTCCGGCAGGAGTAGTGTTATTGAAGTGGATATTGAATGCGATGTCGGAACCGGTGTCACCACCCACAGCTCCGTCTTCCTCACCACTCAAAGCAGTAGCTCCATTAAGAGTTACCAAACCTCGATCTCCAACAACAACATAAGCCTTCCACTTACCTTCAGAAGCAAGATTAGTAAACTCGGTCGATTCCTCACCTTCCTGAACTTTAAGCTCGACCTTAAAGTCGGGATTAGTAGTGTTTACATCACGATAGACACCCTTTGGATTAACGATACGGCGAACCTGACGAATCTCAACCTCCTCACTTATAGGATCAGCCAATCCGGAGAGCTTAACCGATACCTTGACACGAGCCGTACGCTGATAAGCCACGTATGGATTATTACCTGTATATCCTGTGGCTTTTATCATCTGCTTAGCACGAGTGTATAAAGGTATTTCCAAATTTATCTGATTAGGGTCATCATTTTCAGGCAATACATTATATTTATCATCTGACTCACTCCCTTCAGTTGTATAGCTATTATCAAAACCGAAATTTTCATAAATACGCTCACCTCTTTTAGGAGCTTTTTCATAAAATGTTTTATTGCCACCAGTAACATCAGTGCTAATCAATCGAGTGTCGGTAGTTTTATGCAATGACAGGAAACCATTGTATTTATATTTCGTACCATCGGCAACTGGATTTTTAACAGAACCGCCGTAATATATAGATCCATCATTAGGAGCCCCATCAGGTTTCCAATTATTTTCTATAATATCAGCCCGCATCCAATCAACCTTACGACCACCCGTATTAATTTTGACAGGAAGCATAGTGCTATGATTGTATAGATAGGAGATATAGAATCTTTCAGGAAGCTCAATACCGGGCTTATCCTCCTTGTATTCTATGTGCCAATCGACATCATTGGCGTTACCATTAAACTTAAGAGTAAGCTTGTAGTGATGATTTCGTTCAGCATTATAATCGGTGGTGACATCCTTGCCAAGCATAAAACGATATTTGATATCGCCTCGACTTACATGTCCGGCATTAATCTGCACATAATAAGCCTCAACTTCTATATAGGTACCGTAAGGCTTATCATCCTTAAGGACATACTTCTCATCACCGGGCAAACCGGGAGCATCGAGAATGTTGTTGCCATCGGCATCCTGACGCTTGTCCTTGCCCTTACCTTGCATATTCTCATAGAAGAAGAGAGCATCAGACTTTTCAGCATGGTCGCTACCGAATGTAGAAGTTTCACCTCCACGTGTCAATCGTGCAGGATATTTTTCATCATAAGCCGGAGGAGTGTCACCTTTGTAGTACTTAAACGACTCACCTTCAGCGATAAGGTCATCGGCTGAGGAGGGGGTGTTATCAGCGCCAAGGAAGCATGAAGCGGGGATGTCCTTTATCGTAGCATTTTTAAGGTAAACAAAGACACCGTTTTTCATGTTCTTGGCATCGTAAGCTATGGTAATCTTGGATGCAGCACGCTTAATCCAAGAGTGAATTGTGGAAACCGACTTATTCAATGTGATCGGTGCGTCAGGCTGAAATTTATCAGCTCCTACAGTATTGGTCAAAGTGAAATAACCAAACATCTCACTGTTGTTGGCTATTGCGGTTTTGTCCCACGTGAGCTTAATGTTTTTCAACTTTTCCACAGTGGAAACATCCTTTCCCGTCAAATCATAATTGGCTACGGCATAGATATAGTATCGGCCCATAGGCAATTTAAACTTGAATGTGGCACGAGGTGTCGAGCCTTCAACACCTTGCTCGGGATAACCGGGATTGTCGACTCCGTTTTTATCGGGCCAATCTTCGGGATAATTGGTGTTGGTTTCCTCTTTGTAATCAGTTAACTCATCCTTTGTGTGTGTTTCCAGTAAATTACCCTCCGTGTCATAAATCAGTATGCTCAGCGTTTTGATAGCCTTAATGGCATCGCCGGCGGCACGTGATTCAAGAGCCGGAGTGAATGACTCAAAGTTGAGGGTTGCCGAAACAAGAGTTTCGCCTTCGGGGATGACCGAATCATCGTAAAGGCGGTCGTCCTGACACGACACAAGCCCCAACAGTAAGCCGAGTACCAACGTTATATATAAGAAGTTAAATCTCATTGTTCAGTCAGTTTTCTATTCAATAATAAATGGGTTCAATCATCGGCATCAAGACCGAAATCGGGTTCAAGCGTCACACCTGCGTATGGAACCAAATCAATCTGCCAATCAAAATCGAGGTCTTCAATCTTGTTGAGCGTGATGTTGACATATACATGTGTGCCACGGGGGAGCTGCACCTCTTTCAAGTTCATTTCAGAGCTTATAAGTCCATCAAGGGTTATCGATAAAGGATAGTTCTTGGGGGCGTTGTTCTCCAAAAGCTTGCCTTCGAGGGCATAAAGGGGCTTGTCGAAGAGGAGAATCCACTCACCGTCGGTGGCGTCGGCGGCCTTTGCGGGCAGCTCCACAGCGAGGGTGCGCACGATGTCGTAGGTGGCGGCATCGGGCACTGCGTCAAATGCGGTGATGGTCTTGCCGTCCTTACCGCCCATAGTTATTCCTTTGGGCATAAGGTACATTGCAGTCGACATTCCGCCGAGGCTCAAGTCGGTAACCGTGTACTTGCGCGAGGTGTTGTTGCGCATGCGGAAGGTGAACTTCACGGCTGCGCGGTGGAGCCAAACCTCGGTGGACTGGTTGATATCCTCAGGCGTTTTGGGCTCGGTGAGCTCCACATCGGCTGTTCCGGTAATGGGGAGTCGAGTGCCTTCCATCACGGAGTGATCGGCCGAGAGGTTGAGCATTGCGCTGTAGACATCGCCGATGTTGTCGCCCTTGGCGGCCGAAAGCCAGTTGACGCCTGAGGCAAATGAGCCAAAGTCGTCCCAAGAGCCTTCGTTGCCGATGATGTAGAGCTTCTTCTTACCGGTGGTGAGCTTCACGGTTATCTCGTGGGAGAAGGTGACATAGTTGGCCTCGACAACTCCGGCTTCATTGGTGACAATGAGCCTTACGCGGTCGAGCTTCTCGAAGTCGCCTACAGGATCCTCGAGATCACCGTCGTCGCCTCCGCCGGTGTAGTCGTTATCGTCAAAACCATCGGCACGAGAGCCCTGAGTGTCGCCTGCCACACGTAGAGTGACCGTGTAGTTGATCAACTGCTGCGGGCTGACGACATCGGGCCCTTGGCCGTCGTCGGAACAAGACGGGAGAGTCATTCCGACGACGAGGGCAATCATCAGTGTGAAATAATATTTGTATCGGGTCAAAGATTTCATTCCGTCATGTCAATGTCATTCAATCTTACAATCCAGTCGTTGACGACGATGTGGGTCTTCAGCCAAGTGGCGCCGTTGCCTTCGTTGTCACCACCGGTGAGGAAGAAGAGCATCGACCACTCGCTTTCACGGTCAAGGAACTCCTGAGCCGGCATCTTGGCGTAAAGGTCGCTTTTGAGCAGGAGCAGGTAGTTGATGAGGGGAATGTTGACCACTTCACCGCCATCGGCGTGACGGGTGATGACAAGACGGGGAGCGTTTTGAGTCACGAGTCGTGACATAGACAACTCGGCATAGGCAACCTCGACATTGGAGCCGTCGGTGTTGGAACCGGCCACGGCCTGACCCCGGGTCCACGGGCGGTAGGTGATGCCACCGTCGGGGAGGGGTGCGTTGTCATGTCCGAGGAGAGTGTTGTCGTCGGTGACCTTGAAGTCAAAGTCGCGGTTGTCGACGGGCTTTCCCGAAACATGCTGGAGCAGTATGCGGAGGTTGTTAGTGTCCTTCATCATCGGCAGAGTGGCTTGAGTGTAATCGTCGCCACTTACCGTCACGTCGAGAGTACCCCAGAAAAGGGGATGCAGCGATTTTGACGACTCGCGTGAGGAGTTGATGCACCAGTCGTCCATAGCGACTCTCAGGTCGGTAATCAACGATCCTTGGTCGGGCTTGTTGACAAGCGAAAACGAGTGTTTGTCGCATGTCGTGCCGCCATAGGCTACCATTCGGTAGGAGCCTTGCGGAAGGTCGAGAATCATGCGGTAGTTCTCGTCGCGCAATGCTTCGGAAGTTTCGGATCGTTGTGCCAGATAGCGTCCGTCGGCGTCATAGATGTACAGCGTTACGCAGTCGACTTTGGCGGGGAAGGCGTTGGCCCACTCCATGTTGTAGTCGTAGACAAATCTCAGTTCCACGCCAATGCGGCAGGGATCGAGGTCGTCGTAGATTGCGTCGCTGCACGATGACATAGCGGCGGCACCGAGTGCGGCAAAGCATGCCGCACCGAGCCATCGTGACATTTTATTTCGATATTTTGAAAAATTCATATTGATTTATCAGAATTCAATGTTGTTGACGCGAACCGTCCAAGGAAGTACCTGGCAAGAAACAGTCAGGTAAACATCGCCCTTTTCATCGGGGGTGTCGGGGGTAACGGGGTCAGGATCATTGGGAGTGATGCGGGGGTGACCAAGACGCTTGATGTTGGTTACGGCAAGCTTGTAGACATTGTTGCGCACTACGCCAAACTCCATCGGGCCCATTGTTGCGGGCATATCGTTGTCGTTGTGACGGTTCCAGTAGTAATAGTAGAAGAAGTAACCTGAATTGAATTTATCGTCACTGCTTGCCTGATAGAGAGTGAATCCGGCAGCGGTAGCACCGGCACGGAATGCAGCAAGTGCAGCTTCTTCCTTGGCCTTGTCGTTCTCCTGTACGGCTGCAACAAGAGCCTGGTAGAGCTCGTTGACGCTCTTGCCACCTGCGGGAGCGACAGTAGCTGCAGTGTGAAGGGGAGAACCGGGACCGTACTCAGCGGCATGTACCATAACCTCATCGTTCCATCCTACATAAATCTGTGACTGGAACTCATAGATAATAGGATAGGTCTTTCCGTCAACAGTGTAAACGTAACCATTAACTTTTCCGTCCTTCATAGGCACGGTGTAGGTACCATTAATGGCAGTGTTCAATTTCGGGTGTTTTGTGGCAGTATTGCTACCTGACAAAAGCTTACCCTTGAATACAACACCGGTAGATATACCGTTGCGCTGATAATCTTCAACTGCGGGGATAGTGTTTTCTACAGCATAACGCCAGATTACATAATCGCCGTAAGGCTTCTTACCATCTTTAGGATTGTTCCAAGAATCATCAGTGTCTTGTTCGGCCCCGTTAAGTACGTCATCGAGAGTGTGATTATGCCACAAGTTACGCTGATTTTCATCGATTTTACCTTCGGAATTGAACATAGGATAGAAAACGTAGTTGGGGAACTCAGCAGCATGCTCGATGAGCTTTTCATTCTTTTTGAATTCAGCATCGGTGTCAACAACATAACGACCATATTCAGGACCGCCGATCATTGCGCCAGCCAAAGTTCCGTCGGTTGAGGTGTGACGAAGGAAGAAGAACTCCTTGCTGAGGTTGACAAGTGACATGCGCACGAGCTGCACCTTCATCACTTCCTTATCGGCAGTGGTTTTGCCAAGGTCGTAGGTGTTATTGCCAAGCTCACTTCCATCCTTGAAGTCGAAACGGGCGGCAGCACGCTCTACATCGATGTAATTTGTGGTCTGGTTAAGAGAATTGTCAACGCCATTCTCATTATTGCCGCAAAGGTCAAATGGAGAGTTTTCAGAAGCATAGTTGTCCCATGCAGCGAATGTTGCAGGAAGTTTACGCTTGGCAACATCATGGCTTGCCATAAGGAATGATTTCTTGGCCCATATAGCACTGTTGACATCATCCTTTATCTTATATTTTGCATCGAGCCATTCAGTAGATAAGCGAGTAGCCTTGTTAAGAACTTCAATCATTTCCTGCAGAGGATTGCAGATAACATATACATTTATTCCTTCAGAATATTCAGGAAGCAGGTTTACGTTATCTTTGTCATAGAAAGCCTGCAAATTGGAACGCGAAATAGAGGCAGTAGCCTTTACGTTGGGCTTTACTGCAGTAGAAGGATTGTTGTTGTCGTTGGTGCCAAGACCGCCTACAAGACCGTGGTCAACATACCCGCCATCGGGAGTGGCAAGAACGAGGAGGATTGTGTGTACGTTGTTTTCATAGTCCTTACCTACTTCAACACCAGCATCACTTTGACTGCCGTCACCACCGGGAATGGTTTCACTACGGCTGCCGGGAGCAGAGGGAAGCTTAACATCAACCTGAATATAAGCCTTGTCGTCTTCACTTCCGGGATAGAAATTATTGTTGCCACCCTCGGGAAGGTCTTCGCTACAAGCCACCATTGAGAAGGCGGCGAATGCGCTTACGAATAATTTGCTAAAGTGTTTCATCGTTATAATGATTCGTTAAATGATTTGATTTTTTTATTTGCTATAGTATTTATATCGGGTTAATTGTGATTGGTCACTTTTTAGAGTTGTACTTTTTCATCTCTTCAAGCTGCTCTACGGCATCGGGAGCGACTGCAACTTTCAGGCGAGCGGCCTGCTTGAGGTAGCGCTCGGCGGCATCGTAATCGCCCTGAAGTCCGGCAAGGACACCGCGCGCGTAGATGGCCTGAGGATCGTTGCCCGCCTTGAGGAGGTAACGTGCGGCTTTCGCGTAATCGCCAATCTGCATTGCGGAGTTGGCGGCGTTAAGATTGGCCACGGGATCGTCGGGGTACATGCGCACGGCGATTTCAAACACTTCCATGTACTCGGGCGTTCCGGGCTCCATTGACTGAGCCACGAGGAATAGCTCCTGGAGGGAGAGTTTCTGCGGGGCGGTGAGCATGAGGGCCTTTATCTCCTCGACATCGGTGTAGGAGCGCACTACGTATTCGACTGTGTAGTCGGAGTGACGGAGTCCGGGATATACTTCGGCGAGAAGGAATGCATACTGCTTGGGGAAGTCACGCTTGATGCGGGCGTCCTTGGCGTCGGGCTCGAGGTCGCTGTCGACAAGTGCGAGAATGAGGTCGCGGTTTTCGATGCCTGATGTTTCGAGATAACGGCGGAGGCCTTCCCAGTCCTCAGGCTCGAAAGATGTGCGTATGAGTCCCGGCTCGAAGGCGTAGAGGCTCTGCACGTAGTTTTTCAGAGTTTCGGTACGGCCCTTGGCGAGGCGCACGTTGTTGGAGTATGAGCCTTCGGGCGAAGCGTAACCCTTGATTGAGAGGGCGGTTATGCGGGTGTCGGCATCGTTGCGCACGACATCGATAGTCTTGCGAATCTTGGCAAGCTCCTCGGGGTTGCGACGATAGTCGGGATATATCTCAGTGCGGTTGACGGGGAAGTCGATGTAGGCCGAGCCGCGAAGCTCGCGCGCCTTCACCACTTCGGCTTCGGGAGTGATGAACACAAACTGCGGAGCGAATACCCTCTCCTTGAAGTCGAGCTGCTGAAGGAGTTCGTCGGATGAAAGGAGGGTGCGGCCTGCGCATCCGCATTCATCTTCCTCGATGGCGAGCTCAGCCTGCTCCATCCACTGCTCATAGGCCACGTTGGCCGAGTAGGGAATCACTGAAGTCTTGCCCGAGCGGTAGAGATTGGGGGTGGGATTGTTGCCGTCGTTGCGGAGATGGCTGTAGTAGCGGTTGCGTCCGGCCACTGTAACCGAAGGGAATGCGACACGGTTGCCCTCGTCGTCCTTGAGGACGGGAGTTAGTACGGTTTCCCTGCTCGCGCCCTGCTTCAAGGCGGCGACATCGATGTTCATCGACACCAACAAACGACTCTCGGAGCGCTCAACCTTAAGGTCGTCGATTTTCACGGAGCCGGCAAGCAGCGATGTAGCGGCAGCCTGGGCATAGAGGCCCATGAACAGCGCCACGCATGACATGATGATATTCTTGAGTTTCATTGTTGTAAATGCTGAAATGATTTTGCTTGTTGAAATCGTGAATTAGAATGTGTAAACAAGGTTAATTGCCGCCTTGGTGGGCCCTACATAGTTGTGGGAGCGATCCTTGGCAATCTTGGTTCCGCACTTGGCACATGGATATACATCGTAATGGGTGTAGATGTAACCGAATCCAAACTCAGCCTCGATGTTCCAGTGACGGTTGAGAATCCAAGAGTAACCGTAGGCCACTCCGGCACCTACCATCCAGCCTTGGTAACGGCGGTCGGTGAGCTTGCTGAAATCGCTTCCGAGAAACTTGATTGAGTTGTGGATGTTGCCCAGATTGAACTGTCCGCCCAATGCGTGAGCTGCAAAGAAATGCCCCTGGAATGTTTCACATAGCCAATAACGGGCTTCGGGTTGAATGAGCCAATGCTTCCAATAGTGTTCATTTACCTTCCAGCCGTTGAAGTTGCCCGATAGGTCAAAAGTCCATTTTGGCGCCAAGCGAGCCTCGACTCCAGCATTGATAGTCAGTGTGGCATCATATATCAAATTGGTCTTAACAGCCACCTCTTGAGCTGATGCACTGAATTGCATAACTGCCAGTAATGACAATAACGCTACTGCAATCCTCTTTTTCATTGATGTAAAGATTATAGTTATATTAATTCAATATTAAGCACTGTCATAGCAGCTACCCCATGTCAAAAACAATGTGCATTCCCTTCACATACGGCATAAACGCAACAAAATAAAACGCTAACATCCAAGCAGATAAAGGAAACACATATCCTTCCACACATCGATAGTTCCATAGTAAAATATCTCCTACCTAGAGATACTAAGTGCAATATTCATTATAACAATTGAATAGTCGATTTGTCAGAAATGTTTACACATATAAGTATATATAAGTTTAAAATTGGTAATGTTTGAATGTTATCAAATATACCCCCGCCCAATAAGGTTAAAAACACTTAAATATTGACATAAAATCAAATTAACATTCCAAGCAATAACCATACAATCAGTAATTTATACTTTTAGTGTATATTTTACACGATATTTTTAACAGTGTCAATAGTTAAAATGTTTTTTGCTGTTTCAAATAAATGTTTTATCTTTGCGGAATCTTAAAAAAGTATCTCTAGGTAGGAGATACTTAACTCCAACTATTTTTCGTCGCATTAAAGTGTTGCGGTTCGCGTGGATTGCGAGCCGCAACACAAATTTCTTATTCTCAAATTATTTGACTAATTTTGAGGTCGGTATGAAAATAGTGCTCATAAACTACAGTGTCACCCCGATGATGACAGCCATCGCAAAGCAGCTAAAAGGGCTTGGTCATCAGGCCATTATAGCTACCGCGACAGGCGGTGACGAGGGCTCACGCTGCATGACCGACCTGAAGATAGGCAACAGCGTCGACCGGGCCGTGCATAATGCGCTCGCATGGCTCAGCGACACCCACGGGATGCACTCGACGCGAGTTACGGCATCGCTTCTCGACCGCATAATAGCGCTGAATCCCGATGTAGTGCATCTTGCGGGGTTGAATAACTCATTTATCAACATTCCGTTTATGGCCTACGTGTTGATGCGCTGCAAAATGCCGGTTGCGCTGTCGGTGACCGAGGGCACCATACCGGGCACAGGGCGGAAGTCGCTGATAAAGCGCGACAGGTTCCGGCGCAAGACAATTGAGAGCACTTTCGGAGCGTGGGACCTGCTTCACCTCGTGTGTGACAGCAAACACACCGCCGAACGTGCCGCCGAGGAGGGGCTCGACGGGCATCCCACCTATATAATAAGCACCGACGACACGGCAAAAGCCGTGGAACAATACATAACACTCTATGACAACATCAAATAACGACGCAAGCAAGCCCCGGACAAAGGATGCGCACATATCGCACTGCAACGGATTCATGGGGCGGTACATAGCCCGCGAGCTGGGACACGGCGACGACTACGAGCCCCCTGCCCTGTGCCCGCTGACGGTAATATCGGATTCCGGAGAGATGACCGAGGAGGAGGCCGTGAAACTGATTGACGACACCAAGCCCAAGCATGTAGTGGTGGTGTCGTCGACCGCCGTGTATGGGCTCTCGTCGGGCGAAAACATCGACGAAACGGCTCCGGTGCGGCCCGCCGATAATGCGTCGCGTCACCTCGCCTCAATCGAGGATAGGGTCAAGGAGCGTTGCAAAGCCACGGGTGCGATGTGCACGATACTGCGTCCGGCCGATGTGGTGGGTACGGGAATGGAAGGATTCACAGGCAGGCTGGCACGCGATGTAAACAACGGCAGCTACATGCACGTGAAAGGCAATGAGGCACAGCGCAGTATAGTCCACGCAATAGATGTGGCCAAGGCGGTAAGGGCCGTGGCCGAGAAGGCGGGTGACGACTGCATCGAGGGCGTCTACAACCTTACCGACCGCAGCGGTGCCACCATAGAGCAATTGGCCGACGCGATAGCCTATCGTCTTGGGAACAAGCGCATTTTCGCCACAGGGCTAAAAGCGGCCAAGGCACTCGCATTGCTCGGCGACATAACTCTCGGCGCATTGCCATGGAGCAGGAAGAAGTTGAAAGCGAGGACGACAACGCTTACATTTAATTCGTTTGCCATATCGAAGCACACGACATGGGAACCGATGAGCGTGACCGAATATCTTAAAACCCACAAATACAGCGAAGATGACATTTGACACCATAGCCGATTTTGCGTCACGCACAGGCGACTCGCTGAAATCGATAGCCAAGATAGCGTTACAGACGCGTCGCCCGACACTGAAACCGTTCGACAATGCCGATTCGATAATCGTGATGGGCAACGGGCCGTCGCTTGCCGACACGATAGCCCGGCACAGCGATTTACTGACCAAGCACCCTACCCTGGCAGTCAACTTTGCAGCCAACGCGCCGGAATTTTTCACGCTAAAGCCTCGATTCTACGTTTTGGCCGATCCCCACTTCTTCATGTCGACCGGCAACGACAACGTAACGCGACTTCACGACAACCTGTCGGCAGTCGACTGGCCGATGACACTGCTCGTTCCGGCGCAATATGCGGCCAAAGCCCCGGGAGCCGGGAACAGCAATATCGACTTGCGCACCTACAACGCGGTGGGAGTGGAGGGCTACCGATGGCTTGAAAATGCGGCATTCAAAGCAATGAGGGGGATGCCGCGTCCGCGCAACGTGCTGATCCCCTCGATAATGATAGCCCTTGCCCTCGGATTTAAAAATGTGTATATCGTAGGGGCCGACCACTCCTGGACGCACACACTCAGCGTAAACGAAAACAACGAAGTGGTGTCGATACAACCTCACTTCTACAAGGACAACGCCAGCGAACTCGCCCGCACTAAGGCGGTAAGCATGGGGCTGACACTGCACGGCATACTGCAAAGCATGGTCGTGGCATTCCGATCCTACCACACAATCGAGCGTTACGCACGCCACATAGGTGCCAATGTCTACAACTCGACGCCCGACTCATTTATAGATGCATTTCGGCGACTCCCACTGGAGATGATCGACCGATAGAAGATAGAATAAACAAAGAGGGTCACTCTCGCGAGCGACCCTCTTGTTATATCTCGGATCAACCGAGCCATTAACCTAAAACATCATTAATCAAAAAACACTTTAAAAACCTAAATAAGAAACTACCTTAATTTTATATCCTATATTACAAAAGACTGATTAATTATTTTACACATTGCAAAGTTACGCCATCGAAACGTCTCAACCTATAGTATTGAGATGTGATATAAAATAAAATGGATGGATATAATAATTACATATCTGATATACAGACTATTATTTTCACACACAACAAGCAAAAATATAAACCATTTTCTAAGGATATTTTGAAATTAAGCCCATTTTACAGGCTGCCAAGGGGCATGAAATCCGGCGATTATAGTGTCGAGAAGGGAGCTCAAATCACGACCCCATACTATAGGCAAAGAGCGACATCTCTCGACGCCGCTCATCTCCTGACCCTTAAATCGGGGCCTCTACTTTACTAACTAACATAAAACTAATCTAAATGACCGCAAAAATACACGTTTGGGTCTTTCTACCATTAACTATACCTATTGTTTTACCGTTTTTCCAAAACCATACGTAAAATTGTCACATTCAATTATCGAGTGCAAAATTACTTAACAGCGGCATTGATTTCAACACAATATCACTGCGATATAAATACTTCCAAAACCGATATAAAGCACGACCGTTGATTAACAGCCGATTATGCATCGTCATAAAGCAATGCAATATAAGGGATATTTTAGCTCAGAATACCGATATTCATTATGTCGCTGTCAAATGTGTCGCGATTACGGGCCCTGCTCTTTATTCGGTTACGGTAGGTGTAAACCGTGTTAAGCGACAGTCCGAGGAACCGCGCCATCTGCGCGCTGTCGTCAAGGCCAAGCCTCATCAATGCAATGATTCGCAATTCAGGCGGCAGATGCCCGTCCTCCGACAACGATATGGCCTTGTCGGGTTCAAGCAACTTATTTACATCGTCGACAAATGTAGGATATATATTGACAAATGCATCATCAAACACTTCATAGAACTGGTGGCTGTACTCATCGGACATCTTTCCCGACTTCACCATCGACAAAAGCTCATCGACCTGACCTGCAACGATTTTGCGGCCCACTATGCGGTTGAAATCATCGAGCTTATCCATGCAATCCATGCATATAGAGCAAAGCGACAGGAACCGGCCTATGTAAACCTCCTTTATCTGATTGGCCTGCTCAAGATTGTCCTTCATGCGGCGCAATCGCTTCAAGCTTCGGTAATGATTGTACATTATCACAAAAATCAGCGACAGAATAAGCACCAGGCACACAATGATGATTATAAGCATGCGCGTAAACCTGCGCTCCTCGTCACGATGCGTTCCCACAATCATAGGCAACGACTTGGCCACCAAGCCGCTTCGCATCACAGCTCCTGTTTTCGCAATATTCTCCTGCGAGGCAAGCAAGTACCTGTGGGCATGCTTGTTATCGCCTCGGCTGTAAAGTCCCGTTCCAAGCCGCCTCAACGCCTCGCTGCTCAAATATCCGCACTCGATGTCGGAAAGGGCCACAAGAGCTGTATAATACAACGCCTGCTCGGTGCGTCCTCGCTCAGCATAGTTGGCCGACAGTAACAAGGCCGTTTCAGGGAAAACGATGTTATCCATCTCCAACGTTTCCAGCAAGTCGTTCAACGCGGCAATCGACAGCGAATATTGCTTCTTATTAAGGTAATCGGTACCGAGATAGAGCTTATAAATACTGTCATTCTCCCCTATCAGCGTCATCAACGAATCATTGAAAAGGCACGCCCGCTCAAAATATTCACCGGCAAACTCGGTTGACGAGTACATCGAAGCCATAAGCACATAGGAGAAGCGGCCGCTGTCGTAATACAATCGCCGTTCCGCAGAGTCAAGCTCCAGAGCATCAATGGATTCATATATGTTTATAGTTTCCTTCACAATGGACTTAAGCGGGTATATACGAGCCATTCGCAAACGGAATCTGACTGCCGCCACCGAGTCGCCGCGCTCCAACGCCGCCTTATAGCCCGAATCAAAGACCGACAAAGCCGAGTCGATGTTCAACGAGCTGTATTCAACGCCGATGTTTTCAACAAAGGAAAGATCGGCATTCTTTACACCGCCGACACTCTCTACGACATCCCTCATCGAATCAATCCGGGCAAATCGGCGAGCCACTTTCTCATAGCGCAAGGGCAAAGCCTTGTCAAGGCGCTTGATGGCATCGTCAAGCGTAGCCGGTAAATCGTCGGCCCTACACACTGCGCAAAACACGAGCGGCAGCAGTAACGACACAACAATCCTGTTCAAAAAACTGAAACGACCGATAAGCATCTGAAGGATATTATAGATTAGTTTTATATTGCACAACAAATATACGTATATTAGTCCAATATAGAAAGGAAATCACCCACATACATACAACAAAATAGGCCATTTCTCACGAAGCGGCCTATTTTGTTGCCTTTTTTAATAAAAAGACTTCCAAACCTAACATAAAACACATTTACTATTATGCACTATTTACATTCGTCGCATTAATGATTCTAACAATCTATACTAACCCTAAAATAATATATAAATACCAATTTATTTTTCCTATACTGTTTTGAGTTGTTTGTAGCGCAAAATTATCATTTATACATTATTCCGCACAACTCATATAGTAGGCGTCTAAATAATTTCATGGTCAATATAGAAAAATATATCTGATAATCAGTCAAAATGCCATTTTGAATATAGATGAATTGTACAAGTATTCATATACTTGTTTGATTATTACTATTTCCTTTTGAGGGCAGCTCTGAGCCCTCCGATTGTAGCCGTTTCACCAATTTCGGAACGACACAATGCAAAGGTATGAAATATTTGTGTGTTTTCAAAAAAATATTTCATGGCAATTAACACTTACAATATTTGCAGTAACTTTGCACCATGAAAGTTTCACAGATTCAAAAGTTGCTTAAACCTTGGATGCTCCCCATCGCAATGCTATGCGGCGTCCTGTTTCACGACTCAATAGGGAAAATCGCTTTTCTATCGCCCTATATCATCTTCATTATGCTGTTGATAACCTACTGCCGGGTTTCAGCCAATGAATTCAGGGTCACCAAATTCATCTGGGCGCTGCTCGCCGTGCAGGTTCTCGGAGCTTTGTGTGTCTACTTCGCACTTCTGCCATTCAGCAGCGACATAGCCCAAGGAGCATTCATCTGTGTATTCTGTCCCACGGCCACGGCCGCACCGGTTATCACCGGAATGCTCGGAGGCTCCATACCCCGACTCGCCACCTACTCGCTGTTCAGCAATGTCACGGTAGCCATTCTCGCTCCGCTACTGTTTACATATATAGGTACCGATGCCGACCTCACCTTTGTCGAGTCATTCTTTGCCATAAGCACTCGTGTATTTCCCCTCATCCTCGCACCGCTTGCTCTCGCGCTGCTTTTCCAGGCATTCATGCCGCGAGTACACGACGCCATAGCCTCGCGCCAGTCGCTATCGTTCTACATCTGGGCCGTAGCGCTCATCATCGTCGTGGGCAATGCCGTCAGCTTCATAATGAAGGAACCGGCCGATAAGATACCCGAGATGCTGTTGCTCGCGCTGGCGTCGCTTGTGGTGTGCTGCGCACAGTTCTGGATAGGACGACGCGTGGGTGCGCGACTCGGCGACAAAATATCAGGAGCGCAAGGGCTCGGACAAAAGAACACCGTGCTCGCTATATGGATGGCTCTCACCTACCTGAATCCTATCGCATCGGTGGGTCCGGCAGCCTATGTCGCATGGCAGAATACAATAAACTCCATGCAGTTATACTTTAAGACAAAAAGAGAAACAATAAGTTAAAAATAAAACTTTTACGCCCCGGCAAATGTTAATAATAGTACCTAATATACAACCATTATGGACAGCATGTACGAGATATTAATGGGGCTCCCGCTATTCAAGGGAGTCAGCCATGAAAAAATATCGGAGATAGTTGGCATGGCCAAGTTTCACTTTCTAAAATATCTCCCCAATGAGATAATACTCAATGCGGGGGACCAATGCACGCATATAAAGTTCATCATTTCAGGAAAAGCCCGACTCACTATAGCCAATTCAGACGACCGCTTCAAGGTATCGCAGACACTTGAAGCGCCCAATGTAATAGCACCGGAATTCCTGTTTGGCCGCGCTCCATTCTATCCGTGTACGGCCGAAGCCATCGAAGCCACCGGAATACTTCAGATATCCAAGAGCGACTACATAAAGATACTAAACACCGACGAGATATTCCTGTTCAACTTCCTGAACATATTGTCGAAGAACGCCCAAAAGGCAGTCGACGGCATTCTGGCCATCACAACCGGTAGCCTTGAGGAACGAATTGCATTCTGGATAATTTCGCTAACACAGCGTGGAGGAACCGACATAGCGTTGACATGCCGTCAGCGCGACCTTTACTCACTTTTCGGAGTACAGCGCACATCATTCCTCGCCACACTCGAGAGCATGCGCAATCGCGGAATAATCGAATACAACAACAATGAAATCCGCATCAATTCACGCGACAGCCTGCTCGACATACTGAACACAGCAGCCGAATAAAAGCCTGACGACAAAAGCGTCAGGCCAATTCACATATCAAGGTAGCCGATGATGAGTCGACTACCTTTACTTTTACGGTGTCGCCGATACGGAATGTGCCACGAGGGAACACACAAGTCTTGTTCTGCTGGTTGCGGCCCACCATCTGCTCCTTGGAGCGTTTCGACACGCCCTCGACGAGCACATCAAAAGTCCGTCCCACATCACGGCGGTTGGAAGCAGCCGACAATTCGTTCTGTAGAGCTATCATGCGGTTAAGGCGGTCGATTTTCACATCTTCGGGCACATTGTCGGACATAACCTTCGACGCAAGCGTTCCGGGACGCTCCGAGTACTTGAACATGAACGACGAATCAAATCCCACCTCACGCATCAAGTCAAGCGTCATCTCGAAGTCGGCCTCGCTCTCGTCATGAAATCCCGTGAACAGGTCGGTGGATATTCCGCAATCGGGCATAGCACGACGAATGGCCGCTATGCGATCAAGATACCATTCACGCGTGTACTTTCGGTTCATGCTCTTCAGCACGGCATTGGAGCCCGATTGTACAGGCAGATGTATGTGCTTGCATATATTGGGGTAACGGTCCATCGTGGCGATTATCTCATCGCTCATATCCTTGGGATGACTCGTTGTAAATCGCACTCGCATATCGGGAGCGGCCTCGGCCACCATTGCGAGCAATGCGGCAAAGTCTACCGTAACGCCGTCAGGGCCTGTATAGTTGTAGGAATTCACATTCTGGCCAAGCAGCGTCACCTCCTTGAATCCGCGTTCACGCAAATCGGCCAATTCGCGCAATATGCTTTCAGCCTCGCGGCTGCGCTCACGGCCTCGGGTATAGGGCACTATGCAGTAGGAGCAGAAGTTGTTGCATCCGCGCATGATGCTGATGAAGCCCGACACTCGGTTGCCGGTAATCTTCATCGGTATTATGTCACGGTAGGTTTCGGTTGTGGAAAGTTCTACATTTATAGCCTTCTCACCCGACTCCACCGATGCAAACAGCGCAGGCAGGTCGAGATAGGAATCCGGGCCCGCCACAAGATCCACTCCGTGGTTTTCAATAAGGTCATCCTTAACGCGCTCGGCCATGCAGCCTATAACGCCCACCGTCAAGCGTCCGTGACGCTTACGCTTCAGTGACGCAAGATATTGCAGGCGTGAGTGTATCTTCTGCTCGGCATTGTCACGTATCGAGCAGGTATTGAGCAACACCGCGTCGGCCTTGTCTATGTCGTCGGTCATCACATATCCCACGGTATCCATCACCGCGGCCACTACTTCGCTGTCGGCTACGTTCATCTGGCATCCGTAGGTTTCTATATAGAGGCGCTTCTCTGAATGCGCCGATCCGTTATCATTCTGTTTCATCATCTTCTTTATATTCATGGCATCGGCCTTGCCTTACATCGGCGGCTGATGCGAAAAAATTTTGATAGTAGGAGAGTTTTAGCTAATTTTGTGCAAAAATACGAAAATCCGCCGAAACCGTCAAGCCGCAGGCTTCCGATATAAGCGTAATCTACCATGTATTTTTCTTAAAATCATATATATAATCAATTATCGTCACAAGATTATGGCATTTCCCATTCTCACCCCTCAGGAAGCCGCCGACATTATCAAGAACGGCGACAACATTGGACTCTCAGGCTTCACTGCCGCCGGTACCCCCAAAGTAGTCACCGAGGCGCTTGCAGCCAAGGCCGAAAAAGAGCATGCCGAAGGTCGTCCCTTCAAGGTAAACATTTTCTCGGGAGCATCAACCAACGACCATGTCGATGGTGCCCTTGCACGCGCAAATGCCATTGGCACTCGCACACCCTATCAGAGCTGCCCCGACTTGCGCAAGCGCATCAACACTCATGACGCCCACTACTTCGACCTTCACCTGTCGGAGCTTGCACAAAAGGTGCGTTACGGAACATTCGGCGACATCGATGTTGCCATAATTGAAGCCGCCCGCGTAAGCGACAACGGAGAGATTCTTCTCGGCACCGGCGTGGGAATGTCACCCACAGTAGCCCATCTTGCTAAGAAGATCATCATTGAGCTCAACGAGGCAATTCCCGAAACAATCGAAGGCCTTCATGACATATATATGCCGCTCGATCCTCCCTATCGTCGCGAAATACCCATCTACAAGCCCAGCGACCGCATCGGTACTACTTTGCTGAAGGTAGACCCCGCAAAGATTGTCGGAGTCGTACGCACCAACCTCACCGACGGCGTTCACGGTTTCTCACCGCTTGACGAAACCACTCAGATGATAGGTAACAACGTGTGCAACTTCCTCATCCACGAACTTCGCCGCGGAGCAATACCTCCTTCGTTCCTGCCCCTGCAGAGCGGTGTAGGCAATGTGGCCAACGCCGTGCTTTTCGGCCTTGGTGAATCCAACGAGGTTCCCGCATTCGACATGTACACCGAAGTTATCCAGGACGCAGTTGTCGACCTCATGGAACACGGAAAATGCCGCTTCGCCTCAACCTGCTCGCTCACATTCTCCGATGCAAAGATGGCCGAGGTGTTCAACAACATCGACTTCTTCCGCGACAAGATTCTCATCCGTCCGGGAGAGATATCCAACAGCCCCGAAATTGTACGCCGACTCGGTGTCATCACTATGAACACCGCACTTGAAGCCGACATCTTCGGAAACATCAACTCAACCCACGTTGTAGGAACCAAGATGATGAACGGAATCGGTGGTTCGGGCGACTTCACCCGCAACGCCTACATCTCGATATTCAGCTGTCCGTCAGTTGCCAAGGGTGGTCTTATCTCGACAATCGTCCCCATGGTTTCTCACCTCGACCACAGCGAGCACTCGGTCGATGTTCTTATCACCGATCAGGGCGTAGCCGACCTGCGCGGAAAGGATCCCGTACAGCGTGCCGAAACAATCATCGAGAATTGCGTAAATCCCGACTACAAGGAACTCCTTTGGGACTACCTGCGCATGGGCAAGGGAGGTCAGACACCCCACTCGCTCAACGCCGCACTCGCATTCCACACCACATTTGCCAGCGAAGGAGACATGCGAAAGACCGACTGGGCTAAATTCGCATAATCAACTTATTCACAGATATTTATTGGCCGCATTAACCTGCAATGGTTTTTGCGGCCAATATTTTTTTACTTCAATCACTTGACAACGGGGGTTTTATATATTAACTTTGTAAGTCTTTTGGGCAAAATGTGCCCGTTAACAACCCTCTATGGAAAAAAGACCGAATAAAGGCATATCTACATTCTCTGCCCAGATTACAGCCACAATCAGTGTGGCCCTTGTGTTGTTGTTGCTCGGCATAATAGCCATGCTCGGAATAGCCGCACACTCCATAACCCGGAATATAAAGGAAAACATCGGGTTTGACATCGTATTGACCGATACAGCCTCCGATGCCGAAGTCAATCAGCTCAAAAGCCGATGGACCGCAGCGCCCTATACGGCAAGCGTGCGATACTATTCCAAGGACGACGCACTCATGCACTGGGAGGAGGAAACAGGCGAAAATCTCATGGATGTTCTCGGCGTAAATCCCTTCAGCGGCGAGCTCGAAGTCAAGGTTAAAGCCGACTATGCAAGTTCCGACTCCATCAACAAGATCATCGCCCCGTTGAAGTCGCTCCCCTACGTTCAGGAGGTGAACGTACACACCGAGCTTGTCGACTCCATCAACCGCAACATCAACTCGATTTCACTGATTCTCATAATAATAACCTGCGCGCTGCTCTTTATATCATTCGCACTCATAAACAACACGGTGCGTCTTACGGTATATTCGCGACGTTTCATCATACACACTATGAAACTCGTAGGAGCCACAGGGTCGTTCATCCGCCGGCCGTTCATCAACGCCAACGTGGTGAGCGGCATAATTTCGGCATTGATTGCAAGCGCAATCCTCGCGGGTACACTCTATTACCTGCAGGGAATAGACTCAGGCATCGCATCGGCCATTACCTGGCCCCAAGCTGCATGCGTATTCGCCGGAATCCTGGTTATAGGAATAGTGATATGCGCAGTTGCAGCGCTGTTCGCAACCAACAAGTATCTTCGTCTTGACTATGACGACATGTTCCGATAAACAACTCTCACACTGAAATATAAAGAATATGGCAAAACCAAATAACAATTTCAAGCCGGCCGTCGAAGACAACGGCATCGAGCGCGAATCCTACTCGCAATTTCCACTCGTAAAGATCAACTTCATCCTCATGGCCGTTGCCGGTCTGATAATCGTGCTCGGATTCCTGCTTATGCTCGGCGGCAGCTCAACCGTTGACGAGTTCAATCCCGACATATTCTCGACCCGTCGCATCGTGGTCGGCCCCACCATGGCTTTTCTCGGATTCATATTCATGGGCGTAGCCATTGTATATCGTCCGCGCAAAAAAGAGGATAGCGCTGCCGACGCCGCCGAAAGCGACAAATAATTCACCCCTTTAACATAGTAAATCTACAATCAATAATATATGGAATGGCTTGACGCCCTCATTTTAGGCATTGTGCAGGGACTCTCCGAGTATCTGCCCATCAGCTCCAGCGGACATCTTGAGATATTTCGTGAAATCCTCGGCATAAACTTGCCCAATGAGGATATCCTTGAGTTTGATGTCATGCTGCATGCCGCTACCGTGCTGTCGACACTCGTTGTGTTATGGAATGAATTTTTCCCGTTATGCCGCAGCTTCTTCACAATCAAGCGTGACGACAATTTCTACTACGTGTGCAAAATCCTCATCTCATGCATTCCGGTAGCCATCGTAGGCCTGTTTTTCAAGGACACTGTCGAAAGCTTCTTTGGCGGCAATCTCACCACAGTGGGAATATGCCTCTGCATAACGGCAGCACTTTTGGCATTTGCCTACTTCTTCCGCACAAAGCCCGAGGAAACCAACAAGCTCACGGGCCGTGTATATCGCCCGCGCGACATCACCTGGCTCGATGCATTCGTCATCGGTATAGCGCAGTCTATCGCCGTTCTTCCCGGCCTCAGCCGCTCAGGCACCACCATCGCCACAGGTATACTCCTCGGCGACAAGCGTGAAAAAGTAGCTTCATTCTCGTTCCTGATGGTCATAATCCCCATCCTTGGCGAAACATTGCTCAACATAAAGGACATGCTTTCCGAGCCCTCGGCATCGGGCAGTGTCGGGATGCTTCCCCTCACGATAGGCTTCATCGCCTCATTCGTCGTAGGCTGCCTTGCCTGCAAGTGGATGCTCAACATCGTCAAGAAGGGAAAACTCGTGTGGTTTGCCGTCTACTGCGTCATCATGGGTATAATCTGCATCTGTTGGTAAGCCTATGAATTTTATCGACGGAGAAGTACTCTATATCGACAAGCCCTATAAGTGGACCTCGTTTGATGTCGTGAAGCGTGTGCGCGGCACCCTTTTGCGACGCATGAGGATGAAACGCCTGAAGGTGGGTCACGCCGGTACGCTCGACCCGCTCGCTACAGGAGTCATGGCCATCTGCACCGGAAAGGCGACCAAGCTTATAGACACCCTCCAGGCCCACACCAAGGAGTATGTTGCCACTATAGCTCTCGGTGCCACCACACCCTCATTTGACCTCGAAACCGAGATCGACGCCCGCTACCCCGTGGAGCACATCACGCGCGAGCTCGTCGAGTCGGTTCTCTCGCAGTTCAAGGGGGCTATAGAGCAGGTACCGCCGGCCTTCTCGGCTTGCAAGATATCAGGCCAGCGAGCCTACGATATAGCACGCAAGGGCGGCGATGTCGACATAAAGCCCAAGACACTCGTAATCGACGAGATTGAGCTGCTTGAATTTTCACCCGAAAGCATCGTTGTCAGAGTCGTGTGCAGCAAAGGCACCTACATCAGGGCACTTGCACGCGACATCGGCAGGGCTCTCGGCTCGGGCGGACACCTCACGGCACTGCGCCGTACAAGAGTGGGCGACATAAAGGTCGAGGATTGCCTGCCGCTTGACAAGGCGATAGAGATTCTTCAGGTAATCGACATCGAGATGCCCGAAGACGACGACACACAGCGGAAATAACCGCCCCAACTATTAACTACGATAATTTCTCCAAAAAAGGTATATATGAAACTTTCTCAATTCAAATTTAAGCTTCCCGAGGAGCTCATCGCTACAGAGCCCTGCGCCGTGCGCGACGAGTCACGACTCATGGTTGTAAACCGTAAGACCGGTGAAATCGGACATCACACATTCAAGGAAATAATCAACTATTTCGGCGACGGTGATGTGTTCATCCTCAACGACACCATGGTGTTTCCGGCTCGATTGTACGGAAACAAGGAAAAGACCGGAGCAAAAATTGAAGTATTCCTTTTGCGTGAGCTCAACGAGGAAAACAAGCTATGGGATGTTCTCGTAGAGCCTGCACGCAAGATTCGCATCGGAAATAAGCTCTACTTCGGCGACGACGAGTCGATGGTGGCCGAGGTTATCGACAACACCACCTCACGCGGCCGCACTCTCCGATTCCTCTACGACGGAAGCCATGAGGAGTTCAAGGATGCCCTGTACAAGCTCGGACAGACTCCCCTGCCCCCCTATATCAAGCGCGAACCCGTTCCCGCCGATGCCGAGCGCTATCAGTGCATATTCGCAGCCAAGGAGGGTGCCGTAGTGGCTCCTGCCGCAGGATTGCACTTCAGCCGCGAACTGATGAAGCGCATGGAGATAAAAGGCATCGAAACTGGATTCCTCACCGTGCACTCGGGTCTTGGCAACTATCGCGAGATCGATGTCGAGGACCTCACAAAGCATCGCATGGACTCCGAGGAGATGGAAGTGACTCCCGAACTTGTCGATATGGTAAACAAGGCCAAGGACGACAACAAGCAGGTGTGCGCCGTAGGCACTTCGGTGCTTCGCGGAATAGAAACCGCAGTGAGCATGGGCGGCCACATGAAGACATTCACCGGCTGGACCAACAAGTTCATCTTCCCGCCCTACGATTTCACCGTAGCCACATCGCTTGTAAGCAACTTCCACATGCCCTACTCGACCATGCTTATGATGGTTACCGCATTTGGAGGTTACGACCTCGTGATGCACGCCTATGAAGTGGCTGTAAAGGAGAAGTATCGCTTCGGAGCCTACGGTGACGCAATGCTGATTATCTGACAATCACTCACGCATCATCATCCGACAGCGTTACGCCGTCGATATCAAGTAAACGCGCTGACAATGCCCCGGCATGGTCGGCGCGTATTCTTATGCTCATCCGGCAAGCATTGTCAAATGCCTGCTCGAGTATCTTGACCTCGGGATTTTTCACTACCCGCATCACATCGTTCATGGCGAGATAGGGAAACACAAAGTTTATCACCCGCTGCTCGTGGCACTCGATTATGGTGCCTGCCGTTATAGCCTCGCGGGCAGCTTCGCGATATGCCACGATAAGGCCGCTTGTGCCGAGCTTTATGCCACCGAAGTAACGCACCACCACTATTACGATATTGGTGAGGTTAAACGAATTTATCTGACCGAGTATGGGCTTGCCGGCCGTCCCCGACGGCTCTCCGTTGTCGTTGCTCTGAAACTCCTCGCGTGCGGCACCTATCATGTAGGCCCAGCACACATGACGGGCGTCGTGATACTTCTTCTGATACTGCACAATCACATCCTTGGCCTCCTCAGCCGTCGTAACCGGAACGGCAAAGGCCAGGAACTTGCTCATCTTCTCCTTGTACCACCCTTCGGCCGGAGATTCAAGAGTATAAAAAGTATCGCCCATAATCCTTGACTTTTTTACAAAGTTAGGGATTATGGGCGTAGGTTACAAATGTTAATGATCAATATACGTGCTCGCCGTCACCTTCCATTTCGGAGGGAGTGATGGGCTTATGGTCCATTTTGTACCACACGTACCAGATGTAGGCGAGGACAAACGGCACAAGTATCGACACGAAACTCATTACCGTGAGGGTGAATTCGGTCGACGAGCTGTTGTTGATTGTCAGCGAGCTTGCCGGGTCGATGAGCGAAGGATAGTAGGCGGAGTTGTTGTATCCGGCCACCCAGAAAAGAGTGAGCACCACAAGCACCGTACCGATGCCCGACCACCATATACCCTTGGTGTAGTGCTTGGCAAAAGCCGATTTAAGCACTCCGTAGAGCACCATTACGACTCCGATGAGCCACAGCACTATGCACCACCACATCTCGATGTAGTTGTAGAAATACTTGCCCTTAAGCCGTTCCCAGCCGTCGGGGGTGAAGTTATATCCGTCATAGGTCCACAGGAGCACTGTGAACGCCAGGAAGAATACCACAAATATTACTCCGTTCACAAGCACGCGACGCTTGTTGAGGTTGAAGAATCGATCATCGCCGGCGATGTTGTTCATGAAGTACAACGAAGCCTGAGTGCGGGCGAGGAACAGCACGGCCAGTCCGAGAATCCAGTTGCGCCAGCTGAAGATGGCCTCAAAGCCATGTGACGGCACCCACTGCGAAATGACGGGCGAACCGGGATCGAGTATGTTGCCCATGCGCACCGTAAACTCTGCGCCGAAGAAGAACATCGACACAGCCACGCCGAGAAGGAAGCAACCCACACAGCCGTTGATAAACAGCAGCCAGTCGTAGAAGCGCGTGCCGTAGATGTTACCGCTCTTGCGACGGTACTGATAGCTGACGGCCTGTCCCACGAAGCTGAACAGGATGAGCATCCACAACCAGTAGGCACCGCCGAAGCTGGTGCTGTAGAAGAGCGGGAACGAAGCGAAGAATGCGCCGCCAAACACCACAAGCGTGGTGAATGTCAGCTCCCACTTGCGCCCGAGCGAGTTTACCATGAGTGTACGATCCATGGCGTTACGGGTGTCGAGAAGCATCGACTGCCCTCCCTGCACGAAAAGCAGGAATACCAACAGCGCACCCAGCACTGAGATGATAAGCCACCAATATATCTGTAAATGTTCAAGTGCCATAGTCGTTAGTCTTTAGAGATTGTTTCAATGTCTTCTTTGGAATGTTTGTTTATCTGCGACAGCATGATGCTTATCTCGGCGATGAGCAGAATCGTGAACACGGCGGCAAACATGAAGAATGTCACCTGTACGGTAGCCGACGAGATGTCGCTTATTGCGGCGCGGGTGGGAAGCAGATCCTGAATCACCCAGGGCTGACGGCCCACTTCGGCGGTTATCCATCCGCTTTGCGAGCACACCCACACTACGGCTATCGACAACATGCCTATCCATTGCACCACCTTGTTGCGGAGCCACTGCTCACGATAGTAGACGGCAAAGAGCGCAACAATGAAGAATAGCAGCAGATAACCTCCCGCAATAACCATGATGCGGAACGTGTAGAATGTCATAGCAACCGGAGGAATGGCCTCGGCCGGGTTGTCAAGGTAGCCGTAGCCGAAGTATTGGTAGGTCGAGCGCAGCTTATCGAGAGCGACCTCCATTCCGGCCACATCGCCGTCGGCCATCGCTGTGTCGTAGGCGCGTAGAGCCTCATGCGACTCCTTGCCTATGGCTATGCGATCGGCATAGCCTACGCATGTCACGGTTTCACCGTCCCCGTCGATTTCATATCCGTCGATAAGGTCGTTTATACCCGGAACGAAAGCGTCGAAGTCGTGAGTGGCGAGAAACGACAATCCCTTGGGTATGCTTATATGGAACAGGTAGGGATCCTCGTCATTGTCATGTCGCTTGTCGGGATTGAGAATGCCTATGGCCACAAGCTCCTGTCCGCGGCTTCCGTCGTAGAGTCCCTCCATGGCGGCAAGCTTCATGGGCTGATGCTTGGCTACATTGACTGCCGACAGGTCACCGGTGGCAAGCGTGGTAAGAATACCTGCAAATCCCACCCAGCCGGCTACCTTGATCGACGACATGGCCATCTCGACATTGCGCTTGCGCAGCAGGAACCAGCAGCTCACGCCTATCACAAACACGCCGGCAAGAGTCCATGCGCTGGCTACGGTGTGGGTAAACTTGGCAACAGCCGTATCCGACAGCACCAGCGCCCAGAAGTCGTCCATGACATTACGCATCTGCGCCGGGTCAAATTCCATGCCCGCGGGCTGCTGCATCCATGCGTTGGCGATAAGAATCCACAACGCCGACAGGGCGGTGCCTATGGCAGTGAGCCATGTTGCGGCGAGATGGAACCGGGGGCTCACCTTCTTCCAGCCGAAGAACATCACTGCGATGAAGGTCGACTCCATGAAGAATGCCACAATACCCTCTATCGCAAGCGGGGCTCCGAATATGTCGCCTACAAACCAGCTGTAGTTGGACCAATTAGTACCAAACTCAAATTCAAGGATAATACCCGTGGCTACACCCACGGCAAAGTTGATGCCGAATAGCAGCATCCAGAACTTGGTCATTGCCAACCACTTGGCCGAACGCGTCTTCACATATACGCTCTCCATGATAGCGACTATCAACGCAAGTCCTATCGTGAGAGGAACAAATAGCCAATGGTACATGGCCGTCAACGCAAATTGCCATCGCGACCAGTCTACAACACTAATTAAGTCATCCATATAATATAATTTTGTTAGGTTAATCTTAACTGCAGTCACGCAACAGGGCTATCGCCTCTCATCGGTAAGCGCCGTCCTCACGGCCTGGGCGCGGTCACGGTCGTTGTCGTAGTCACGCTTAAGCAGATCGGGAAAAAAGAAGAGCTTAAACACAAAGAAGAGGATAAACAGCTTTATCAATATCAACGCCCACAGATAGCGGCCCACCGTCATGGCGCGGAAGCCGTCGCGATAAAAACGCCACACTCTCACTACGGGATTGACTTTTTCGATCGGTTGCTGCATAGTTTTTGGTTATGTATATATTAATAAAACCAAATGTAGACAATTGTTCTTAAAATTCCAAAAAAACCTTGCCAATTGTAAAAAAGCGTCCTATCGCCGACTATATAAAACGACAAAGCCCATCCTCACGGACAGACTTTGCCTAATCGTAAATTATTGTTTTTCTCTTCTCGAAAATGTAGTATAGTCTATTTTGTCGCTATTATTCGGCTATCATTATGACGACACGGTTGTCATCGTTCTGTACAAACGGTTGTTCACTGTCGCCCTTGCCCGACATTGAAATGCGGTCGGCCGAAATTCCGGCATTGAGCAATGCATCGCTTACGGCTTTGGCACGACGCTCCGACAGAGTCTTGTTGTAGCGTGATGTTCCGGTGGCCTTGTCGGCATATCCGGTAACTACAACTGTCGCGCCGGGGTTACGCTTCATGTAGTCGACTACAGCTGCGACCTTGCTCTCCTGCGATGCTCTGATCTTGGAGGAGTTGATGAGGAAGAATATATTTTCGGTAATTTTCTCAACCTTCACCTCAGGCTTAGGTTGTTCAACGGGTTTAGGTGTTACTTTGGGTTCCTCCTTTACGGGAGCGGCGGCTACGGGAGCCGGAGGAAGCTCTTCATAGACGGCAGGAACCTTGCGGGTTCCCTTGCCAAACTTGAAGGTGAAGCCGGCAAGAGCGTTAAACTGCCAATCGACGCTGCCTCCGCGCTTGGAGTTGAAGTGATCCGACATCATGTTGGCGTTGACCTCGACATTGAATGCCACGTAACGGCTCAGGTTTATGTCGACGCCTACACCTGCACGGCCGGCGACAAACCATTTGTGACCAGTCCACAGATATTTCAATTGGTCGGCATATTCAAGTCCGTTGGCAGCCTCATCGTTGTTGAATGCGTTGATAACTCCCACACCAAGGAAGGCGTAGAAGTCGACACGACGGTCGGGGCGGAAGCCGCCTATAATGTTGGAGAGCGACATCACGATGTCGGCATTGCCCTGGATGAAGTCATACTTGTAGACACGGCGGGGCGATACCCACGCGCCCTTGGCCTGCCAGCCGCTCACTCCGAGCCTCACGCTCCATGCGGGAGCGAAGTGATAGCCCGCACTCAATGCAGCTGCAGGCGACAGCATGTCGCTGAACGATGTTTCGCCGAGTGTTTCGGCCACTCCGGCCTGAAGCCGCAACGACCAATAAGGCGCAAACTCAATACGCTCGGGGGAGAGCATACGACCTCTGTTGTCTGCAACATCATCGGCCATTGCGCTCATTCCGGTGACAAGCAACAACGCTGAAGCTATTATTCGGTTTATTCTATTCAACTCTATTTGTATTTTGATGTTTTACGCATCAAAATTACAACATTTGAATGAATTTGGCAAACATTTGCATGATTATCGTATCAAACATATATCATTTTACGAGTCATACCGCCATCTATCACAATGTTTTCACCATTTAGGAAGTCATTGTCGGGTAAAGCGATGAAAATACAGGCTCGTGCAATGTCGTCGACGCGCCCCACCCTGCGTGACGGATGCTGGGAGTGATCGGCCTCGCCGAGTGCGTCATAGTCGCCGGTTTCAATCCATCCGGGCGACACGGAGTTGACCGTTATGCCGAGCGGAGCGAGCGACATCATCAACGCATGGGTGAGCGAGTTGACGGCTCCCTTGGATGCCGAGTAGGCCTCGGTGCCGGCCTCGCTCATGGACTGCCTGGTCGAGGCCATGTTGATTATGCGGCCGTAATGAGGCTCACCGCCCATGTTGCGGCGATGAATGGCGAGCTTGCGCGAAGTGATGTAGACGGGGCGCACGTTGATCGACATGATGTCGTCCCACTCCTCGAGGCTGCTCTCCTCAAGCGGCTTGAACGCGCTCACGCCCACATTATTTACAATAACATCGATGTCGCCCCACGCCTCCAGCAGGCGATCCATGCAGCGCTCAAGAGCGGCGGCGTCACGCACATCGACGGGATGAAACTGCGCTCCCGTGGCCTGGGCCGTAGCCGCTCCCGCCTTGCTGTCGATGTCGCAGAACGCCACGCGGCATCCGGCGTCGCAGAACGCCTTGACAATGGTACGGCCTATGCCGCGAGCACCGCCCGTGACAAGCACCCGCCGTGGAGGGAATTTTACAGTAAGTGTGCCCGGTCGCGCCCCGGTGGGAGTAGTGCGATGACGGTAGGTCACGCCCTTTCCCGAGCGGTATTCCTCCATTTTGCGTTCAAGATAGTTGTCAGCCATTGTTATTCCATTTTAGCGTTACGGCAGCCGATTCAAGCTGGGCGGTCACCGGCGGACGCAGCTTGGCCACCTTTATATATCCGCCCGTCACCTTGGGTAAGTCACGCTCCACGGCCGACTTTATGCGCCACGCCACATGCTCCAGCAGCTGCGACGGCACAGCCATCTCGGCCTTGACAAGCTCGATGACATCGGCATAGCTCACCGTGCCGTCGAGGCGGTCGCAGGTCATGGCCTCGGTCATGTCACACTCCAGGTGCAGCGTCACCTCAAACTCGTTGCCCACCTCACGTTCACGAGGCAACACCCCGTGAAAAGCGTATAACCTCAATCGGTTGATCTCAATAGTTGTTGTCATAGGACAAATTTAGACAAAAATCTTGAAGTTTTCATCTAAATTCGTTTTTGCGTACCACCTCACATAACGCACCGACAGAAATGCGCATATACAACTCGCCCCGATGAGGTCGTTCTGTACAAATGACCTCACCGGGACGAATCATGATTATGATGTTAATGTTGACCTGACTTGTTTATCTCGGTAACTTATAGAATGCCCTAACGCGAAAATATTCTTTTCTTTCAGCTCGGCCTTTAATCCCGTCAGGACCGGTATAATCATCATCTCTATTTTCTGATCCGGATTCGGCATAATCAACATCAGTCCCGTTTATTATTATTTTGGTCGCTCTTGCTCGATTTCTCGCTCCATAAGAATTTAGAACTACATTTTTAGCTGCGGATGCCGACCAATAAAAATTTCCTTTAAAATCAGGGAATATCAAATAATGTTCAGTTAACGCACGTTCAAGTTCTCGAATACCTGGAAGATACCAACCACCATTATCAATATTTTGATAACTATTATTTTTAGGAGATGGAACCGACCCATCAGCATTCCTTTTATTTTTACCATAGCAATAGTGAAAAGCCGTAGAAGGAGGATTGTCATTGTATAGCTTTACCGTACTCATAGGAATATACTCTGAATCCGGATTTCTACCTCTTGTATATATTACAAACTGTGTTGCCTGCAATCCGTCATCGTATACTTCATCTGAATTAATAAGCCTTGACCATCCTGATTGATGATAATTTTTCCCTTCTATACCCCAAGGCATACCTTTATAAACCTCACCGGGCATAGTGTGCTGGTCCAATGGGTCATAATGTTCAAGATACTCTTCATAGTACTCCATGTAGGTATCGTCAATAGTTCCACCGCTCGGATGGTTGTAAGTTATCTTCTTCAATCCTCGTTGCTCGATTTCAAGAGTTCTTACTCGCTCAGGCTCCATGAGAACTTCATTTTTCTTGCGACGATAAACTATTTTAGATTTTCATCGGTTAGACTTAACCGATTGAGGAATAAACTTTTAGCGAATTATTTGAAAAGTGGCGGTAACGAGTTAGCAACCGTGCGAATTTCAGCGTTTTGCGTTGCTATGCTGTCAAATAACTCTTTCATTTGCAAATATAGCATCTTTTTTCGAAAGTACGAACTATCGGCGGCAGTTTTATAAAATCGACTGGCGAAAAAACAAATAGAATTTTCCAAAATAGCTTGGGATAAGCCATTAACGAAATACTTTCTTTTAAGAGCACAGTGGTTTACCCAATAAAATTATATACCTTTGTAACAAGTTAAAGAAGATGTCGCAATGAATCGGATAAAAGAAGCATTGATTGAGGCGGGGATTAGTCAAACTGAATTGGCTAAACGACTTGGCAAAGGTTTTAATATGGTCAATCTATACGCCACGAACAAAGTGCAACCTCCTATACCCGTACTATACAGGATAGCGGAAATACTGAATGTGGATGTGCGTACACTTCTTGTACCTAACGAAATAAAAAAATAGACATATGGCAAATACTAATCTAAAAGAAGCTAAGGCGGCTAAGAATGATGAGTTCTATACGCAATTTCATGACATAGAGATTGAAATGAATGCCTATCTTGAATATGACCCGGACGTGTTTAGGGGAAAGACTGTATTGCTTCCTTGTGATGACCCCGAATGGAGTAACTTTACCCGATACTTTGCTGCCAAGTTCGATGAGTTAGGCTTGAAAAAACTGATTTCTACGAGTTATGCTCCGGATAGCAAAAAATACAAAACACCTTATCAGCCCTCTTTGTTTGAGCAAGAAGCGCCTCAATTCGACCCGTCCAAGGCACAGGTAAAAGGTAAGATATTCATCTTGGAACGAGACAAAAGCGGGGACGGGCGTATCAATATTGATGACCTCGAATGGAAGTATATGGATGGTGACGGGGATTTCCGAAGCAAAGAAGTTACCGAACTTCGTAATGAAGCGGATTTTATTATCACCAATCCGCCGTTCTCCCTCTTTCGTGAGTTCTTGGCTTGGATTGTGGAAGCTGGGAAGAAGTTTGCTGTAATAGGTAACATGAACGCAATCACTTATAAAGAGGTCTTTCCCTTGATAAAAGATAACAAAGTTTGGTTAGGTGCTACAGGAAATGGAAATGATATGGTTTTTGGCGTTCCTGACGGAGCTAAAGTAGATGAGAAAGACAAGGCTAAAGCTGCAAGATTGGGATATGTCGGTAATTATACCCGATTAGGTAATTCATGTTGGTTTACCAGCATAGAGCATGGCCGTCGTCATGAACCATTGCCACTGATGAGCATGGCAGACAACCTCCGCTTTTCCAAACATAAGGAACTGAAAGGCAAAGCTGCCTATGACCGCTACGATAATTATGATGCCATTGAAGTACCTTTTACGGATGCCATTCCTTCAGATTATGATGGAGTGATGGGAGTTCCTATATCCTTTTTGATTAAGTATTGTCCGGAGCAATTTGAAATCTTAGGGATAACCGATAGGGGCAATCAATGGGGATTAAAAACCAAGGAATACACCATTTCCGACACACCTAACTTTGCGGATTTGAACCGTAGGGGAGCTATTGGGAGCAATGGCTCTTTGGTTTCAACATATGCCCGATTACTCATACGCAAATTATGATCTGATATGTTTAATAAGAACTCTTGCATAAACTTGGGTATAATATTTCCCGTCAACCATATAATATGTTTCATTCTGAGGAACTTCGGAATGAAGCAAGACTGCCCCGTCATTGAGTTTCGTCACTTTCGTCTCTTTGCCATGACGGTCTACTTGAATCTGTTCTGGATAGACCTTGGAAGCACTACCATACCAAGTTTTAGTTATCCCTAAGATTTCAACTTAAAAACAAAAACAATAAATTATGACACAACATAATACCATCAAGCTTTTTGAAGCTAAAAAAGTCCGTACTATTTGGGACGACAAAGATGAAAAATGGTACTTTTCCATAGTGGATGTGGTGGCTGTCCTAACCGATAGCCCTAATCCTCGTAAGTATTGGAGTGTCTTGAAAACACGTTTAAAAAAAGAAGGGAGTGAGTTGACTACAAATTGTAGTCAACTGAAAATGAAATCGGCTGATGGAAAGATGTATTTAACCGATGTGGCAGATACTCAGCAGCTTCTCCGTTTGATTCAGTCTATTCCATCGCCCAAAGCAGAACCATTCAAGCAATGGATGGCACAAGTGGCGACTGAACGTCTTAACCAAATGCAAGACCCCGAACTCTCTATCAATCAAGCACTGGTGGACTATAAGCGGTTGGGGTATTCGGATAATTGGATTAATCAGCGTCTCAAATCCATAGAGATTCGTAAAGACCTCACGGATGAATGGAAGCGGCACGGATTGCAAGAGGGAGTGCAGTTTGCTACGCTGACCGATATTATTTATCAGACTTGGAGTGACATGACCGCCAAGGAATATAAGCAGTTCAAAGGTCTGAAAAAAGAGAACTTACGTGACAATATGACCAATAAGGAATTGGTGCTAAATATGTTGGCGGAACTTTCCACCAAAGAAATATCTGAAAGTAAAAATCCGGAAACATTTCGGGAACACATGGATGTGGCGGAAGCCGGTGGTGAGATTGCCCGCAATGCCCGTATGGAGTTGGAAGCCAAGACGGGTAAGGCAGTCATCAGTCCGCTGAACGCCAAGACAGGCATTGCGCTCAATTCATCTCCGGAAGAAGAAGACACAAAAGAATAATCCTAAAAAGTGAATCAATATCATGAAGACAACATTGCATACAGAATGGACTGTCGAAGACATCTGTAAAGGATTTACCTACAACGAATTGGAAGGTAAAGGTCTGTTTGGATTGGACGGGCGGCTCACTATCCAACCCGAGTATCAACGCCATTACATCTACAACGATGGGAAACGTGATGTAGCGGTGATAGAATCCCTGCTGAAAGGTTATCCCATCGGACTAATCTATTTCAACCGGACTGTGGACGGACGATTTGAAGTACTTGACGGGCAGCAACGCATCACTTCTATCGGTCGGTTCGTTACAGGAAAATTCGCCATCAAGGATGAAGCGGATAACGTACAGTATTTCTCGGGATTGCCCGAAGAGCAGCAACAAAAGATTATGCAATCCTCTCTGCTGGTATATGAATGCGAGGGTGAAGAAAAGGAAATAAAGGAGTGGTTCAAGACCATCAATATTGTAGGCATTCCGCTCAAGGAGCAGGAATTGCTCAATGCCATCTATTCGGGCGAGTTCGTAAATGCAGCCAAGCGGGTGTTCAGTAATTCCCAAAATGCGGAAATACAGAAATGGAGTCATTATATCAAGGGAGATGTGAAACGGCAGGATTATCTGGCGGAAGCCCTCCGGTGGATTTGCGACAGTAAGGGGATGAGCATTGATGCCTATATGAGCATACACCGTCACGAGCCTTCCACGGGAGAATTGGAAAGTTATTTCCGTTCTGTGATTGACTGGGTATCGGCTACCTTTACTATGGTAGAGCGTGACATGTGCGGCTTGGAATGGGGACGGCTGTATGAAACGTACCATGCCACCCCTTATAGCACCGTCCATGTCGCGGAACGGGTAAAAGCCTTGCAAGCGGATGAAAGTGTGCGGTGTCCCCGAAATATTTACGAATATGTACTGGGTGGAGAAGAGGATAAGAAACTGCTTGACATCCGTATCTTTGAAGAATCAACCAAGCGGGCTGCTTACAAGCGTCAGACCGAAGCGGCTGAGAAACAAGGAATTTCCAATTGTCCGCTCTGTGCGTTGGGGAATAATGCCAACAAGACCCGCATTTACAAACTTTCGGAAATGGATGCCGACCATGTGACTGCATGGAGCAAGGGAGGGGCAACCAGCATGGAAAATTGCGAGATGCTTTGTAAAACCCATAATCGTTCAAAGGGAAATCGGTGAAAGTGTGTTATTTTGAGAGAGTTAAATCAATTAATTCTCTCAAAATATGAACAATAAAAAAACATTTCACGAAGTTTCCGAGATTTGGTGTGATGCAAAGCGTCCGATAGTGAAGCATTCCACCCTATGTGCTTATCAGCTTACGTTACAAACACACCTATTGCCACGATTTGGCGCTGCGGAAAATATAACAGAGAAGGATGTCCAGCAGTTTGTGATAGACAAATGTACTTCCGGATTAGCAAGAAAAACAGTCCGGGATATAGTGGCAGTGCTCAAATCTGTTATCAAATACGGGAATAAGCACGGGATTTTCCATTTTGAAGAATGGGAAATCGAATATCCTACCCAAACAGAAAACAAACTGCCGCCCACATTGTCATTAAATCATCAGCGTATATTGATGCGTCACTTGCTGGAACAGCCCACTCCACAAAATATAGGTGTACTGTTGGCTCTCTGTACCGGAATGAGAATCGGTGAGGTTTGTGCTTTGAAATGGGAAGATGTGGATTTTGCACAAAAGACAGTCATCGTGAAGCATACTGTAGGCAGAATATATAACTGTGAGTTGAAATCTACAGAAAGGGTTCACTCTTCCCCAAAAACCAAGAATTCCTATCGTGAGATTCCTATATCCAAACAGCTTCTCCAAGCGTTGAAAATGGTAAGGAAACAATCTCAATCCCCATACGTGGTAGGCACTTCCACACAATCTAAAGAGCCCCGTTCTTATCGTGATTATTTTGGCAGGTTGCTAAAACGATTGGATATTCCCCACTTGGTCTTTCATGGACTTAGGCATACATTTGCGACCCGATGTATTGAAAGCCAGTGTGATTATAAAACTGTCAGTGTCATACTCGGTCACTCAAATGTGGCAACGACACTTAATCTGTACGTTCATCCTAATCTCAATCAAAAGAAACGGTGTATTGACCGTATGAGTAATTTCTTGGGAATAACATGAGTTAGTCTTGGACTCTATATATACATGGGGGACAAAAAATGTCCTCCATGTATGTGATGCGCATGATTGACTATAGCTTGAAGCCTTTATTCTTTTTCTGAATAGGCTTCAAGCCGACATTCTGTTGTAATCGTTCAAATTGTTTCTTGAACCATTCCCCGATATGCAGTCCGTCAATGGCAAGTATCAGCTTTCCATTGTTTGTACCAACTTTGGCAGTAACATCATTCGTCTTGAACTTACGCCTATGCTCATCGGAATAGAGTTCGCCGTTGTACGGCAATGGCTTGCCTGTCATTAAATGGGCGGTCTGTTCATGGGTAAAACCGACAGCAAGGCACAATTTCTCAATACGGAGCATAGCACGAAACCAAGGAAACCATTCTGTGGCTTTTATCAACAAGGCGTTAAGCCTTGATACTTCCGTTTGATGTTTTGTTACCGTCTCGTTCTTTTCCAGCAAGTGCCGTTGCTGCATTTCCAGCACTTGGCGGCTGTGGTCTGCCCGTATGGTCTGTATCTCGGCTTGCAGGGCTTCGATGGTCTCCTCGTGTGTGGCTACCTTCCTATGCAGGGCGGTGTTCTCCCTCTCCAGTGTCTTGACCTTGTTGCTCCCGAAAAGAGAACCGACACTCTCGGCGATGTTGGCGGCTGCGGTCGTGGCTGCCCCTTTCAGCCGTTCGGTCTGTATCTCTTTTTTCGCCCGTTCAAGCTCTTCCCGTGCCGTTTCTTTCCGTTCCTGCAATTCCACCACTTCCGTTTTCAGTTCCTCTGTTTGTCGCTTTATGTCACGGTAATATTGCTGCGTGGAAACGTGCCTCGCTTCCGAACCGTCCACGCCCCGTTGTAAACCGTATTTTTTCATCGCAACAGCGTAGCTGTCTTGATAGGCTTTCAGTTTCAAGCGGCTCATGATGTCATCGGCGCACAGCCTCACGGTGTCGGTCGGCTTCTTGCGGTAGCGTTTCTTCGCCTGCTCCTCCCTTTTCTTCCGCTTGCGTTCCCCCTTGACTATCGGCACAAGTGTGACGTGCATGTGCGGTGTTTTCTCGTCCAAGTGCAGGTGAGCCGCCACGATGTTCTCCTTCCCGAACGTGTCGGCAAAATATTTGAGGTTGTCGGCGCACCACTCGTCCAGCCGTCCCTCCCGTTCGATGCGTTCCATGTCTTCGGGTGTTGCCGACACGTTGATGCGGATTGCCCGCACTTGGTTACTTCCGATTTTGCGTGTCAGTCCCGCTTCTTCCAGCCTCCTTTGGATAGCCGCCGAACGGTCTTTCACTCCTTCGGGATATTCGATGAGTTTTCGGTTTAGATGCGTGCGTGTGGGGTCAGCGTTCTTGGGTATGATGAAACGCTCTATGTGGGCGGTCGTCCCGCTGTCGGAACCGTGCGCCTTTTCCATGTGTAAAACTACGAAACCCATATATTCTTCCTTTCTTTTTTGGCTTGTGCAACAATGATTTTTTTGTATCTTCAGGGGCGGCAAATGCCGTCCCCGATGGGGTGTGCAGAGGGGCTTGCCCCTTGCCTTATTGGGGAATTTTCAGCGATACGTAGTATTGCGGCTCGGAAAATTCCCTAATAAGCTACGGTATTTTCTCCGTAAATACCCTGCGGCGTACCGTCCGTCTGCCTTTCTGCGGTGGCTATCCCTGCCGTCTGCTTACCCATATAACCCCACCCTTATTTTTTCCCTTTCGGTCGGTGGGTGGCGGGGCGGTCGGATACAAGGTTTTCCCGATAAATACGCTCGCAGCGAAGCGAGAGGAAGATTTATCGGGAAACGGCGCAGCCGCCTGACCTTTTAGCCGACATAAAGCCCCGTGCTTGCTTTGCCTTTGTAAACGGAAATGATTGCTCCGCTTTCCTCTGAAAAGAGGAATAGAACCTGCAATATATATCACCATAGTGATATGTTTGCATGTTGGTATGTTGATATATCATCATGCTTTCCAACGGCTGTTGGGCTTGCCGTCCGAAACAACCGACACGAATACCTTCGTTTTCTCTTTTCGCCCGTGTATAATCCTTTCCAACAACACTTTGCGGACTTTCGCCGCCCCGAACGATTCAACACGGAAAGCGAGGGCGGCTATCGTTTCGAGGTTGTAAACCTCCGCGCTGTATTTGTCCGATATGCGGATAATGCGCTTTATGTCATATACGCTCAAAACTCCGCTTTTGCAGAGTGCCTTTATCCCTGCCCGAACCGTCGGGGCGATAACCCCGAACAGTTCGCAGATTTCCCGCTCGGTCATGGCGGTTGCACCTATATCGCTCGGCAGGGAGATATTGCCCTGCCCGTCCATCGTGATAATGTTCCTTTCTTCTTTCATCGGGATTCTGTTTTTAATTAGATGGCTCGGCAGATATTCTTCTCCATATCCTCCAACTTGTGCGACAAGGTTTCCATGTCTTGGCTTATCTTCTGGGCGGTGATTTTGGCGTAAATTTGGGTGGTTTTTATGTTCGTGTGTCCCAAAAGGCGGCTCACCGTTTCGATGGGTACGCCGTGCGACAGAAGTACGGTCGTGGCGTTCGTGTGGCGTGCCACATGGTAGGTCAAACGTACCTTGAAGCCGCATTGTCTGCCTATATCTTTGAGTATCTTGTTGCAGCTTCCGTTACTCGGAACGGGGAAAACATGACCGTCCCTTGCCAGCCCCTTGTACTTTTCGATGATACGCTTGGGAACGTCCAAAAGGCGGATGTTTGATTCGGTGTTGGTCTTCTTTCTTCGGGTGATTATCCACAGGTTGCCGTCGAAGAATGTTTGCAGGCGGTCGACGGTGAGGTTCTTCACGTCCGAATACGCCAAACCCGTGAAAACAGAAAAGACGAACAAGTCCCGTACAAGCTCGTGGGTGGCGTTCTTCATCGGTGCGTCCATGAGCGTCTGTATCTCCGTTTGGGTGAGGTAGCCCCTATCCACGCTTTCGGGAGAGTTGATATATCCGGCAAAGGGATTGAACGGCAAACGCCCGTTGTTCCTTGCAATGGAAACGATGTGTTTCAACACAATCATGTAGCCCCACACGGTATTGGTGCGGCATTTCTTCTCCGTGCGCAGAAAATACTCGAAATCGTTGATGAACGTGAGGTTGAGTTCCTTTAACGGAATATCCTCACGCCTGTAGGTATGGGGCAAAAACTCCCGAATATGGTTGCAGACCGTCCGATAACGGGTAAATGTACCCTGCGCCCTGCTGTGCCCGACTTTCTTCTCAAACTCGGCGTTGTGCTGCTCGAACAGTTTCAGCAAAGTTTCCTGCTTGACGCCGATACCGAGATAGGCGTCTTTGAGTTTGGCGGCGGTAACATAACCGTCCGTCTGCATTAACTCTTGATAGCGGCGGTTTACCTCCACACGGATTTTATCTACCGCAAGGTTGATTTTCTGTGCTTCGACGCTCTTGCCCGAAGCACGGCTGTTCTTCACGTCCCACAACCGTGGGGGAACGTCCATCTTGCAACTGAACTGTTTAATCTCGCCGTCCACCGTGATACGGCACATTAAAGGCAGGTTGCCGTTCGGCTTCTCGCTGCCTTTCTTCACGTAAAATAATACCTTGAATGTACTACGCATAACTCACTCCTTTTTTTGATTACAAAATTAGTTATTAGTGAGTTACCGACAGCTATGTAAATCTACGCAAAACGCAGAAACAGAACTGTTTAGCAAGAAATCTGCACCCGTTACGGGAGTAACGAGGTGGTAACTGAACTTCTGCACCGTTTGGCTTCGAGGTGGTATTTCGTTGGCTCTGTCCCATAGAAAAACAAAGCGTAACGAACGCTCTATCAGCTAATTCGCTACGCTTTGCCCAAATTTACTTTTTCGCTATGTGTTTATTTTAACTTTTGCAATTCTATCAAGAATCTCACCTTGTGCATTAGGAGCTACATTTTCGTCAATATAGAAATAGACACGCGACCGTGACTTATCACGTTTTCCATCAATAGTAACATGCCATCCACATTGATGATTTGTGTCCGACATGCCATTTTCCATATCCAATTTACTGATAAGGTCGGTAGTAAAATAATCACGAGCTCCTCGACCTGCAATGAATTTTTCTTTATTGTTTTCAAGAATTCGCATTTCCTCACGAGGAATCACTTCCATACGAATCCATTTAGCTGAAGTATTTGCATCTTCAATCGTTAACTCAACCTCCGACTCCCAATCGACATCCTCATTCAAGGTTCCATCAGCATTTTCGCGCAGGAGAAACCACACATCCATCGGGCGCACCGACGCATGAGCATCGACCTTGCGCTCGTTTACGATGGCGAGGTACACGGGATTGTCGGTTTTAACATTTACTCGACCGTCAAATGTGTAGGTATTGTCGTCGGAATTACGCACATAGTCAAGACCATGAATGGTGATGTTGTTGACATACTTGTGATTACGCTTAACCTTAAAGTCGTCAATTGTATTCTGGCCCATAAACACCTTGAACTCGGCTTCGTAGGTAAGACCCTGATGAGTTATATAGGAGCCGCGCAGCACCATTGCCGATGCGCGGTCTTTATAGGCGATAGTCGGCTTCCAACGCTGTTTCTCCTTGTCGGTAGTCACCCCTTCAGGGAAGGTCAATACATCATCCTTATATGCAGGGGTGCCATCGGCGCGTAGAGCTCCTTTATCAGGATACTGTATATTCTCGTAGGTATAGTAGGTGAACACATCCTGATCGTGGGTGTTCTTGTTAATCACTATGGGATTTTCAAGCGTCACCTTAACTTCCTTTTCAAGTTCACCCTTTCCAAGTACGGGGGTTGACTTTTTGGCAACAGTGTCGGGCATGGTGTAAGGTACGGTAGTGGGCATATTCATCACACCATACTCCTTGATTGTCAACTGCGGGAGGCGTCTGTCGGTACTCTCCTGATTGGGGTCGAGCGTAACGCGTATGTCAACACGGGCCATCAATGCCTTCATAGGGATGATAGTATTACCGGAAGCCTTACTTAAATCAACGCCCTTCAACATTCCAATCATAGGCATACCGGCCTTGGGCAGCTGTGTAATGTCAGTGCCCTCAGCTGTTCGCAATTTCGGGGCATATACCCACTTTTGAAGGTCGGCAAGAGAGGTGATTGTACATGGGTTGGGATTGCGCGTTTCTCCGGGATTGATTCGTGTACCATCCTCAATCTCGCCACCTGCAGTTATGACAGTGCCGTCAGGATATGCGGTATTGAAATAGTTAGCGCTTTCGTTGTCAGTGCCGTTGATGTTGGCAATGGCCACGATTGTGACATCGGTCATCGTCTTATAGGCTTCATCCTTGACCACAAACATGAAATTCTTCACATTGGGAATATAGGGCTTGAAGTTATCGGCATTGGATTTAATAAATTGACCGTCCTTGTCAAAGAAAAAGAGGTGAAGAGTGTTGATTTTCTTCTCGGCCTCGTTTTTAGGGTCATTGGCCCTCGACAACACTTCGGGCATCGAAAACGGCTCAATCATGTCGACACTCTGAGCCACGATGGTTACAGGGCCCGAAGCTTCAGGCTCGTCCCACAATTCATTGTCATCACTGCATCCCGTCATAGCGACAATCGACAGTGCGGCGACAATGGCATAGCAAAATCGGTTCTTTAATATAAGGTTTTTCATATATTCAGCTTAGTTAATGTCAATATCGTTATCCGATCCATTTTCCCAGTTCAATTCATTGTCGGCCTGGAAGATGAGCGTAAATTCATCGCCCACGAAGTTTAGATTGGCGGTGTGACGCACATTGGCACCCGGCACATAGGATAGCTTAAAGTTCTCGTGCGTCCATGTCCTCTTCTCTCCATTCAATGTATAGTTGACAATAATCGTCTTGCTGTCACCAAGAGCAAGTACATTAGTGGTGGGATTGGCAGCAGGATTGGGCAGCAACAGCAATGTGGTTCCATCGGGATTATCGGTCGAATAGCCCATCAATTGCGAGCTTTCGCCCGGAATTGTCTGCGGTTCCGTCATCAAGTTAAACCGGCCGCTGAACGAATCATCATCGAGATTCTTTACACTTCGTTTTGCATCTGCGCCCGAGAAATCGAACTCACCCGTGCGATAAAAGCGGCCTTCAAAAGACAGCGACTCTATAACCAGGTCATTGCTCGTGTGGTTGTGAAAACGGAATCGTATACCGGTCAATATGTGGGAGAATGCGAGGTCCACCTTGCCGTTGCGGCGGGTGTGGTCAAACTTCGCCGCAATAAGTGCATCGCTTATGCTGGTGTGGTCAAGAGGCGTAGGATTTTCACCCAAGCGTCCATCACTAAACGGCATCTCAAACTTCAAGACAGGCACACCCATGCCCGAAGCAGGCGACATTGTAAATTTGCCATTGGCACAGGCTATAAAGGTATAGGTGTAGCCATAAGATGTTTCAACATCGGCAGTGGAGCTGCTTTTTACCTTCCATGGCTGCGGCTCAGTGTAGGACATCATAGAGCCGTCGACAGTGACTTCCTGATTTTTAAACACATCAGGAGTGGAATAGGAGGACTTCTGAGGCCACTTGACATTGTAGGCGGCATTCCAGTCATCGCTATTACCATCGATGGTGCGAGGCACACAATAGCCCCACACATTAAACGAGGTCACGCCTCCGTCGCCAAACTTATCGACCAACGTAGAACGCGACACTGCCGAGCCGTCGCCGCCATTCAACACAAATGAAGGGGTGCCGAATGTTATATAATCGGCAGGGTTGTAGACCGGTGTCAGGTTGTCGGAATCATCGGAGCATCCCGACACTACAGCAGCCGTCAATGCAACAACTCCGGCAACGGTGATTCGTCGTATATAATTATTCATCATCTTACTTGTTTTTTACTTATTGAGGCAAATAGTTTCCGCCCTCGGCATCTTCCCAGTCCTGAATGGTGGGAAGGCTGAACAGGATGTACTGGTCGGGGCCGATGGTGAAGGAGTAGCGGTAGGTGCGCGAGGGCTGGTAACCGCCTGTAAGGCTGTAGGATGCCTTGTAGATGTCGGCGGTTACGGTCTTCTCCGTTCCGTTTTCGGTGTAGGTTATGTCGGCCTTTGCGCCCACGGGGATGGCCTGGGGCAGCATCAGCACGGTGTTGCCGCCGCTTAGCAGCGACTGAGGCTCGGAGCTGAGCGTGATGTTAAGCCCGCTGACGGAGTAGGCGTTGTCGCGGCCCGACAGATTGTCCCACTTGCCGTAGGTGTTGGCGGTCATGCCGTCGCTGCTCCACGAGCCCACGGTGTCGAAGCCGTAGAGCGTTATACCCGTAATGACAAAGGTGCCGGTGACAGCCTTGTCGACCGAGGCCGTGATGTCGACGCGCGACAACAGGTGACGGAAGTCGAGGCTCACAACGGTGTTGCCCTGCAATAATGACTCACGGGTGTGGGTGGCGGCCACGAGGTCGACACCCTGAGTGGCATCGAATGAGGTGACGCTAAGGCGGTCGGACGCTGCATCGCTACCCGGCGTGAACGCGGCATTGACCGTGACTGGGTGGATGGCGCGGAAGGTGTAGTAGCAGCCGGGAAACCAGTACTGCAGCGGGGTGGATGCGCTATAGCTCCAGTTGCCGTCATCGCCCTTGTTGACCGTAACGCCGTCAAACACATTGACGGGCTGAGCGCTCCATGAGCCGCCTACCTTAGTGCGGTAGGTACCCCACACCTTAAAGTCGTTGAGCGTGGCCGAGGTGGTGAGTGTCGTCGTAGCACGCGAGCCGTCGGCAGCTGAGGCACTGAAGCGCAACTCGACTCCGGCGGCTACATCGTCGTCGCTCGATGTCGACGAGCACGACTGCAGCGCGAGGGCAGCCGCGGCAATGCATGCGGCTGTATATATGTTAAGCCTTGGGCTTAGGATGTGTCGTAATTTAGATTGTTTCCACATAGCTTGGATTGGTTGGGGTGTTTTGTTTTTGTCACATCGGCTTCATCGAGCTGTTGCCGGCTAAAGGCCGATGTCGATTGAGGGGAGATGCTTGTTATAGATTGTGAGGCGAGATAGTGAGGAAAGGTAGCCGACCGAAACGATCGGCTACCGTGAGTTAAGTTGATTGTTTATAGTTTGATTGCAAGTTTTGATTCAAAATCAGTCTTGAGCAGGAAGACGACCGGCATCAATATTAACTTTTTCGTCTTCGTCTACAGGATTCCAATCTTCAACTGAACCAGAGAACACAATAGGATCAAGACCGGATGAATTACCCGACAAACCTATAGTATAGCAATAAGAGTGACTCATTTTCCATTCCGGACAAATAGAAGCAGTAAGTACCTTATCAAAAACATTAACGGTTTCTGTCCCTACTGTACGAGTTACAAATATATGGAATGAAATCTTAACATTTGCGTCTGAATACTTGTAAGGTATAACGTATGCAAAATCAGTTGTTGCCGACGAACCACTTGCGATAGTTGCATTTGCATCTAATAAAGCAGGCTTTACAGTAGGCTTCGCTTGATCGTTAGGATAGCGAGTTGGAACAGTATACTCATCGGTAATTCCCTGTCCATCAGGCTTAACCCAGCAGTTGACAGTTTCTGAAGGAAACTGTGAGCCGTAAAAGTTACCGTAATTGCGTACATTTATCACTTCAAGATCAGCAACTTTAACATTATAATCAGCAGGGAATTGATTTTCAAACTTAAACTGTATGCGAGCAAGAACGTGCTTGAAATTCAACGATTGTACAGGATTTCCAGTCGCAAGAGCCGGACCATAAGATGCTATTCTTGCATAAACGAGATCCTTTTGAACGCTCTCATCACATCTAAAATTAGTAATGTTGAGATATTTAGAATCTCTAAAGTTAGCATTCGCACCTGATGGAAGAGCGTCATCGTCTACAGCGTAAGCTGAGAATGTGTAAGTACTACCTTCAATCCAATAACGAGTATCGGTATATGTCCAACTACTACCCGATTTTGTAACGGGTATTCCATTGAACAGCTGCATTGAAACCTCAGAACCAGCCACTTTATAGCTTCCGTAAACTAAGAATTGATCAAAATTATCAACCGTAATTGCACGTGACTCCTTGTTTACCAATGTCTGGAAACCGATAGCGTTGGTCTGCTGGATGTTACCTTCTTCCAACACATCGGTATTGGAACATGAACTCAATGCCAACATAGCGGCAGAGAATAATAAAACTTTTTTCATTGTCAGAAAAATTTTGTTAATGAATAATATTAATTAAATTGATTGAATTTCAACCGTTTATTACACCGGATGCACCGGTATTATTATGTCTTCAAGCAATCCCCAGTCCTCGAGGTTGACATCAAATCCCGAGTCGCTCAGGTTTTCATCGTCCTCGATGCGGATGTCCTTCACCACTATCACACCGCCACGTGGCTGATGCTGCATCTGGTCGGTGATGTCAAATGTAACGTTCTTCAGGGTGCCGTTGGTAAGCTTCACCTCAAGATTGAGCGTATAGGGGCGCGGGGTGTCGCGACGCGTCGACTCGTCACGGCCGTAGTATTCGTCGGGGAATCCGGGAACACCGAATGAAGCCACCTCGGCGCGCGCTCCGTAGGGGGTGAGCGTGCAGTCGTAAAGGATTGTGGCGGCCTCGTCAGATGTCACGCCGTCGCGCATGTAGACCGACTCGGCCATTCCGGCCACGGCACCGCGAGCAAGCGCAACGTGCTGCTGTCCGTAGTCAAACTCATAACGGATCACATAAGTGTAGACGAGCGGCTGCAGGCGCACCGGCAGGGGCACATTTTCGTGCATCTTCAGCTCGGGCACTTCGGGCGAATAGGCGGCATAGAGCACATCGGGCGGATTGATGGTGCGCTCTCCGGCATGAAGCTCGCCGAGAGTGGCGCGTGAGCGTGATGTCGATGTGGCGCGTGCCGAGGGCAGCGAAGCCATGTCGTTGAGAATGATGTACTGGGTGTCGTTGTTGTAAAAGAGCAGCGAGTGAACGCTTGCGCCAAACGACACGTTGCCACCGGCGGTGCTCATGTAGAACTCCGAGATGCCGTCGGGGTGATAGGCCACCATGGTGACACCTTCGGGGTTGCCGGGACGCAGATTCTAGTAGGCCGAGCCGTAGAGGTCGGCATCCCAGTTTGACAGCCATCCCATGCCGTAGTCACGATACCACTCGTTTTCGTAGGATAGCGTCACGCCGGCCTCGGGAAAGTGATTGTAGCACAAATCCTTGCGACACGATGATGTGGAGGCGACCACAATGAGCGCCGATGCGGCGAGGAGTGTATTGTGAATGTTAAGTTTCATCTATATCAAGATAAGAGGGGATTATTTACCGGCTTTCGAGTCGAAAGCGTTAAACCGCCACACGAGGCTGAACTTTACCTTGACGGGGCCGAAGTAGTTGGTGCGGCTTTTGTGCTGAAAAAGATAGTGGTCGTCCTGGGGCTTGTAGACCTTGTACTGGGCGTAGAGGTAGCCGAAGCCCACCTCGGCGTCAAACGACAGGCAGCTCGACACGGGGAACATAAATCCGTAGGAGAGCCCGGTGAGGAAACCCTCGCCCTTGTAGCCTGTGCGACCGCCTTCGAGGTCAAACTTTCCCCCGCCGGCCGACAGACCCACGTAGTGGCCGTGCCACGGCTTGTAGGAGTGAAACCAGTAGCGACCCTCGGCTGCGAAGTTCATTATCTGATAGTACTTGTGACGACCGTCGTTTTTCCACCATGCCACATCGGCCTCAGCGGCGAGCGACCAGCGGTTGTTGATTCGCCATTCAAGCTCCACGTTGGGCATGAGCAGGGCATCGTAGATGAGATTGGTCTTCAGTGCGAAGTTCTGTGTCTTGGCCTCTTCGGAGGCTGCGGGGGTGACGCTTGCGGCTTCATGCTGCGACGCGCCCTGGGCGGCTGACAGCGAGGCTGCCTCATGCTCGACAGGTGCAGCTGACGCGCCTATATTGGCGGCCAAAGCCAACATCACGGATAGTATTACATATAGTGGGTTCATACACGCAAATGATTGGTCAAAAATGTAAATAAATGCAAACGACGAATGTGAGTGAGGCGAATTTCCATTAAAATTATGCCATAAGTAGAATATTCTATCTACCAATATTATAGTCTTTCACGTTTAATGTTCTTTTGCAGTACAAATTTATGTAAAAACACTGTATTAAACTGCCCCTACTAAGTTAATAATTGTTAATTACAGCCTATTATTTCAAACATTTGCTCGACCAACCGGCGATTTAACTCTTTTAGGTTAACGCAGCCTTGACAACCCCCTGTCGACACCCGAGCGCAGCCCCACAAGCCGCCTCGCCCCCATGGTGCAGCCATAAAAGAAAGGCTCCATGTGACATCACCCATCGGCGGGGAAATGCGACATGGAGCCGTGAATCTATAAAATATAATGTATTGCGATTACCGGGCGCGTGGCCCGAACCGCTATCGCTCGCCTATAATCTGCTTGGGATTGATGGCGTTGGCGGCGTCCTTGGCGGGCAGCTCGGCATCCTTTACACACAGGTACCACTTGCCGTCCTTCTTCACCGGGTTGAGCATCAGCGACATGGCGGGAACACCGCTCTTGCCGTCGCGGGCGCGCATGTAGGTGCGGTATTTCAGGTCGTTAAGTCCGGGCAGCGAGAAGTCGTAGTAGTCGATCTCCCACTCCACTACGGGGAAGCGCTCGAAGCGGGCGCGCATACGCTCGCGAAGCTCGTCGCTCATCTCGGTGACATTTCCGGCGGTGTCGGCCGAACGGAGCTGCGACAGGGCATAGTCGATGTTGCCCGCACGCAGGCTGTCCATCAACGCGTTGCCGGCCGAAAGCACCTCGGTGGTGTCGCTCGCCGAAAGGGTGGCGGCAAACTCGGCCTCGGCATCCTCGTAGGTCACATAGTCAGTTGACTCCTTGCTCGACTTGGAGCACGACCACAGGACAAGCGATGCGGCAATGAATACAAATATTTTTTTCATATCGACAGGATTTTATGTAACAAAGAGCACTGATTGTAACAATCAGTGCTCTTATCGTTATCAGGGATTAAACAATCGTATCAAATTAGTTGTTGATAGTCTTCTTAACCTTACCGGTAACCTCAGCTGTGATAGTACCCCAGCTGTAAGTGATGGTTACAGGAACCTTGATGTTGAACTCCTTAGTTGTACCTGAGTTGTTGTACCATACAAGGTCAAGCTTGTTAAGATCAGCAACAGTTGCGATAGAAGCGGTTGATACACCGGCAGTAGTAGTAACAGTAGCACCATCCTTACCTACAAGCTTAAGGTCAAGACCGGGGAGCTTGTCCATAGTGTACCAGTTAAAACCATCCTGAACCTGAACCTTGTTCTTATCGAATGCAACAGTAGCAATCTGATAGTAGTTGTAGAGGTTAACACCGTTCTCAGTAGCTGCAGTGGCAACACCGGCTGCATTTACAGTGAAGAGTGCCTTGTCACGCCAGTCGCTCAAAGTGAAGAACTTAGCCAAAGGCTCAGCGTCACCGTCGGCAACAGCGTCCTCAAATTCTACGCCCTGACCATTGTTAACGTCGATAGGACGGAGGAAGCGAGATTCAAATGACAGAATGCCATCGAAGGGAAGCTTGCAATCGCCATAAGTAGAAGCGATTTCTACGTTAGCGTAAGTCCAGTTAGGATAAGCCTCGTTGTGACCGAAGAGGTTGAGGATTTCCTTAGCAAGTGTATTGTTGTCGGCAGCTGCAGTAGCACCGGGAGCATAAACGAGCTCACCAGCAGCATTAAGAGTTGCGATAGTTACGGTACCAACCTTGAGGTTGTTTCCATCGGCAACCAACTGATATTCCTTGTCACCCTTTACAATCTTAGGCTGAACAGCTGAAAGCCTGTAAGAGTAAGCCAAAGGAAGATCCTTAAGAGCGGTAGCCCAGTCATAACCTGTACCGGCAGGAGTTACCTTAACTGTATTTTCAACGAAGTATTCGTTAAGTTCCTTTTTATAGCTCAATACATTGGTTGCACTTGTGCTGGGATAGGGAACGTTTACGTTTACACGTGATTCAGCAACACCCTTGCTGTTAGCATACCACTGGTTAGTGTATTTAACACCGTAAGTAGCAGTAGGAGCAGGAAGGACAGTCATTTCAAGACCTACATAGAGGTCGCCTGTACCCTTAACTGAGTTGAACTTAGTGTAAAGAGTGATCTTGTGTTCAGCGTTAGCATCGAAGATAGCCTTCTGCTGAGCAGCAGTTGCAGTCCAAGTCAATACACCGTTGGCGCTTGCGGCAAATTCATCATCGTCAAATACGATAGTACCGTAAGAAACAGCAGGAGTAATTGTAGCAACATCTTTGTAAGTAGTCTTACCATCGGCTGTAACGGCTACATAAGTCTTGCCATCTTCTGCCCAAGTGTAGTTTTCGCTGAAGTTGCTGTGGTCAAGCTTGATGTCCATAGCCTCGAGAAGCTTACCGCTCCACTGTTCCCAAGTGCTCTCTACTTCGGTTGAGCAGAGGTAAGGAAGTGCAGCAGCTCCGGGGTTGAGAACGAAGCCCTTAACAACGGGATCAACAGTGTTGGTGTACTGAATCTTAGCATAACCGGCAAGAACAACCTTACCCTCAGCGTTAACGATAGTAACAACAACTACCGGACGACGGTTAACTGAAGAGATACCGGCAGCGTTGTCGCCTGTACCGTTGGCAACGGGAGTTCCGTTATCGCCAATGTGCATAGGAGTAAGAACACCATTTTCGTTGATTGTTGCATACTGTGATTCTACAGTTTCGCTGTTTCCTACCTTGTAGGCAAGGAGTGAATATTTAACTGTCAAACCATAGTCAGCAAGTTCGGCAAGAGTCATGAACTTGTGCTCAGCATTAGCAGCAGGTGCCTTGAAATCAGCCTGAGTATAGCATACCTGCAGCTTAGAAGCGAGGTCAAGATTACCGCCGTTATACTTCCACATGATAGAAGCTACGTTAGAAACTGCCTTTTCACCATCGCTGTAGAGTTCGAGGTTGTGAGCTTCCTTAGTAGTGTAAGTAGAAGCGGTAGTGAATGAAATAGCCTGAAGCTTGCGAACTGCGGGAACGATAGCTGAGTAGTTTGAAGTCACCTTATCGTCTTCCTTAACAGTAGCCTCAAGAGCCATTACTGTAAGCTCACCATCCTTACCTGCCTCAAGATACTTAACGAGTTCTGCACCCTTAGTAGCCTTGTAGGGAACATTGAGGTTACCGTTCTTGCTTACGGGCTTAACGAGGTCGTTGTTAACTACCTCGAATACCATAGTAGGCTCATCGGCAGCACGGCTTCCCTGAAGGAATTCCTTGTCGTCAACGATAATATTGTAAGCGAGCTTCTCGATGTTAGCGTTAGCAGGGTTAAGTTCGTAATTAACGTGCTGGATAGGATAGATGTAAGTTTCCTTTGCAGCAGCGGGAATGCTATACTTCCAATCCTTCGGAAGTGTGTTCTCAACCTTAAGTTCCTCATTGTTTGCATCAGCAGCAATTGTCTTGCCTGCAGCCTGAGGATCCATAAACTTAACAGGAGCATAAACGTAACGTGATGCTTCAACACCTGCTTCATACAAGTCGGGTATGAAAACGAGGCCGCGGAGAAGACCGTTACGAGAAATAGCTACAGTGCCATAGATGGGCTTGCCGGCTTCGTCGGTACCGGTCTGAACGCCGGTCAAGTAAACGTAGTTAGCGTCAGCAACAGCAGTAATGCCGGGAGTCTTGTCACCCTCTACAGTGATTGCGATATCAACTGACTTACCGGTCTTTTCATACTTCTTAGCTTCTGCATTCCAAGCATATTCTTCAAGCTTTGTGCCCTCTTCGTTAGGAGCCCAGTAGTTACCGGGTGCGCCTGTTGCGCCGGGGGTTCCAACACCGTCCTTGCCCTGAGCTTCGATACCGGTGTTTTCACCATTCTTGAACCAGTAAGCCTTTCCGTCAACTTCGCGGATGTCCCAAACCTGAGCGGTAGTTCCGTCCTGTCCGTTCTTAATGGTGTAGGTCTGAGTGTTACCGTCCTTAGTAACGGAGATAACGATACCCTTGCCGTCCTCAGTAGGTACAACCGAATTAAGGATAGCTCCCTGCGAGATCTTCTGATTGATAGCCTCAATCGCAGTCTTGTTTGCTGCTATTTCAGTTCTCAACTGGTCGATGTCGTCATCGTAGTCCTTACAGCCAACAAAAGCAGTTGACATTCCCAGTGCAAGAAATGAGAATAGCGAAACTTTCAAAAAAGTTTTTCTCATAATTAAGTAAACTGTTAAATTAATAATATATTATTAAGCTTATACGCTTCAAAAGTGTTTTAAATAGCCTTAAAATATCGGCAAAAATTACTACATTTGTAAAAGCACAAAGCTATTTTGGGTACAAATATCAAACATTTATTTGAATCTACCAAATAAATAATTGAATTTCTTAACGTATTTATGGACATTTGCGACCGAATAAACGAAATCATAAAGCACGAGAACCTAAACATCGCCTCATTCGCCCGTAAAATAGGGATTGGCGACCAAACAGTTAGAGGCGTGGTAGCCATGCGCCGTAACAAGCCGGGCTTTGACTTCATCATGAAGATAGTCCAAACATTTGATTGGCTCGATGCCCATTGGCTGATAACCGGCGAAGGCGACATGATTTGTAAAAATATGTTAACGATGGGGGGGGTGAAGAATCACCCTCGATTGAAGCGCTTTTAACTCTCATTCGCGAGAAGGACAAGCGCATCGAGCAGCTCATCCGCGAAAACGCCGCCCTCACCGCCCCTTGCAGCCCCCCTTCGGCGGCCGAGCCCGCCGACACCTCCGCGTGACATATACACATACGCGCGCATACGCAGGAAACCCCGGGCAGATATATGCCGCCAGGCATATCATACTTAACCGCGGGTTGGCCGGAGGCCTACCCGTGGAAAGGGTGGGCAACAGCCCTACCCGTGGAGCGGACCGCTATCCGCGAGCCACAACCCCTTGCGGTTCTAGTGGTCGGAAGACACAGCAAAAAGTCGAGCCTGGTTGTTATATCAAAAAAACAGATATGACTACACAGCACCCAAAAGATAATGTAACAGCCATCGGGGTGATAAAAAACCTCCCATACGATAAAATCTCAGAGATAGCGGCCAAAACAAAGGTCGATTACAAAGCAAAAAAATTACGTGGAGTAGACATGATGGTCGACTGCATATTTGCAATGCTGTCTTCATCTCAGGTCAGTCAAAGGATTATATCGATAAAAAATGGCATCCCGCTGATGACGGACACAAATGGCACCTCTGACAGCAAGCGCACAGTGGTGGTTCATTCATCTTTCAGCGAGCGGCTGACCAGGATAAATATAGATTTTTTCAAAGAGGCATATGCACTGATATGCTCCAAATATCTTAAGTATGTACCCGATGCTGTACTGGATGACATGCAAATAATACGCGTTGACAGCACCATGGTCGCCGAGACCTCAAACAAACTTGTGGAGGGTTTCTCTACCGGCATGACAAAAAATACATCTTCAGACCGGAGACAACTCAAGTACACCATGGCTTATAACGGACTCAACGTTGTGGCGGCCAATGTCTTTACAGAAAGGACATATTCTGCCGACAATGCCCCGATAAGCAAGACTGTGGCACAATGTCTGCGTAAAAGGGCGGGGATGTCGAATGGATATGTCTTTGACAGAGGCTTGAAGGATGTGGATGATTTCAAATGTATCGCGAAACTGACAAAACAGAACCGGGCCTTCTTCGTCGGGAGGCTCAACCTAAACCGCTGCACACAACCCGTAGAAACGATGTTGCCCGAAGACTCTGTGCTGGCAGACAATGAAGTGGTAGTGACCGCGGATGACAAGGGTTATCTCAGAGCCAAACAATCCGACAAATGGGATACCTCATGCCTTTACAGGATTATACGGGTTAGATTCAAGACACCGCGTCCGGAATCTCCACGAAACACCAGACGCCACGCCCGACACTATGATGACGAGATGGTCTTGATTACCAATAACTTTGAGAAAGATGCCATCGAAATTGTCCAATATTACCGAAGGCGCTGGGATATTGAGGTATTCTTTAAATTTCTCAAACAGGATCTGAGCTTTTCACATTTTATATCAACAAATGTACACGGAATACAGGTAATGCTGTATATGACCCTGATTGTCGCCCTGCTGGTTAAAATATATTCCATTGCCCATAATATGGGGCCACGCATAGCCAAACAGGCCATCATGACAGAATTGATTAGATATCAGACAGAAACGATAAAAAGACTTGAGGCTCAAGTAAAATCAATGAAATCAGAGGTCAATAATCTAAAAATCAAAATACTATCGTTACAAACCTCTTCCGACCACTAGAACCCTTGCGGGTTGCACACCCATACACTCGCCCCGCGTCAGCGCAGGGCGCAAACCCGTCACCAGCAAATCCCCGCGTTAGCGCAAAAGCTGCGTTAGCTGCTTAACAAGGTTAGGCCCGCGCAAGGACGCTGATATGCGTCCGCTGCACGGGTATAGGAAAGCATTATATATAAGAAGAGGGCTGCGTTAGCTGCCCAATAGAAACGCTACACCATGGATGGCACTTATTGGGCAACTACGTAGCCCTCGGGGTTGCACTCGCCCGGGCACAAAAAAAATCGTGAATTATTTTCACGATTCCTAAAAAATTAATCTACTCTTATCACCCATTCCCTGCGGAATGGAAAAAAATCATATACACTCTACATTTATCGGTACATCTCTGCAGATGCTTCAAAGTACCACGTAAGTACCTTCTTCAAAAACTTTTTCATAACACTTCTATTTTATAATCGTCCACTTTACTTTTCTTTCATTATCAAGAGAGAGAGATCCGCATTATCAGTTCTTGTCGTCAAACACAGGTGAGCAATCACCGGTCACACGGAAATATTGATGACGGCCCACATTTTCAACGTATGAGTTGACACTCTCCTTGAAAAACTTAATCATCTTGTTCATAACTGTAAAAATTTTAATTATACAATATTCAACATCCGACTCTTCGGCCTTAATATCTCTTTAAAATGGGGTTCATGGAATATGAATCCCGGGGTTTGCAACGTGGCTTACTGCTTCTCGGGGTTGAAAGCCGAATGATTGGCCGAGAGGCGAATCACCTGATTGTCGCTGACAACCTTAACGTAAGCATTGATACCACTCTTAAACAACTGAATCATCTTGTTCATAATACTAACTTTTTAATTACCTAAAACAATTTTTTATTGGCCTGACTCTTCAGGACCTTTGCTATTATATACACTTGAAAACGCTGCAAAGTTAGGTCAACTTCAAGAAAAATGCAATAAAACTATGTTTTTTAACATAAAAAATTTGTTATCTCATTCATTTTCAACAATATAATTTTAGGCATTAAAAGAGTTAAAAACTGTTCAAAAGCCGCATAAATGCATATTTATTCACCACGAATTACCACCCGATATAGCCTCAAACGGATAATTTAGCCATTTCCAACGTTAAATCGGCACAGAAGCATTGGCAGTTTGAGAAATAGACTTAATTTTGCGCCCGATTTACAATCTATATTTAATTTTTTTCTTACAGAACTATGATTCTACAATGTGCCGTCTTGTTTGCGTTCCTGGCAATCGGCGAGTTTGTCGTATGGGCCACAGGGGTGCCTGTACCATCAAGCATCATCGGGATGCTGCTCCTCACGGCCGCCCTTAAGCTGCGCATCGTGCGCCTGATGTGGGTCGACCGCGTGTCAGACTTTCTTGTGAAGAACCTCGGATTCTTCTTTGTTCCCGCAGGCGTGGGCCTCATCAACTGCCTCGGGCTCATCAAAGCCCAGTGGCTCCCCATCATCGGGGCATCGATAGTAAGCACTTTCCTAATCATCGCCGTCACCGGTTGGGTCCACCAGCTTGTGCGCCGTCTTTCAGCACCGCATCATGAGCTTTCTCGATAACCAATACTTCCTGCTGGCCCTTACATTTATTATTTATGTGGCCTCACAGCTGCTACAGCGTCGCACCGGCATATCGATGCTCAACCCCATCCTGCTGTCGACCGTGGCGATAATCGTGTTTCTGCTCGTGTGTGACATCGACTACGACACCTACTCCAAGGGCGGCGAGTTCATCGACTTCTGGCTCAAACCCGCCGTAGTGGCGCTTGGCGTACCCCTCTACCGTCAGCTCGAGTCGATCAAGAAGCAGTTTCTGCCCATTCTCCTTGCCGAAGTCGCGGGATGCATCGTGGGCATAGCGTCGGTTGTCATCGTGGCGCAGATGCTCGGAGCGTCACGTGAGGTGGTAATGTCACTCGCCTCAAAGTCGGTCACCACCCCTATCGCCATCGAGGTGACGCAAGCCATAGGCGGCATTCCTGCACTCACGGCCGCCGTCGTGGTGTGTACCGGCATCTTCGGCGGCATGACAGGATTCAGGATGATGAAGCTGTCGCGCGTCAAGAGCCCCATAGCCCAGGGACTTTCCATGGGTACGGCCGCCCATGCCGTGGGCACATCGGTGGCCATGGAAACGGGCTATCGCTACGGCGCATTCTCGTCGCTCGGGCTCACCATCAACGGACTCTTCACCGCCCTGCTCACCCCCTTCATCCTGGAGCTGCTCGGCTACACTCTGTGACGCCATGTCACGCGGCGTCACGCAGGGGTGCCGTCGCCGTCACGTGCGTTTTAACACGGCAATCTTGCAGTTGATGATAATAATTGTTAACTTCGCAAAACGTTACTTTTATCACCATCACATTAAACTACAACATGTCTGACAACCGAAACTTAGACGATGCCGCCAACGGCATCGACCCGGCGACCAACGACAACGGCGTGGCCGGACTACCCGAAAACGCGTTTAGAGAGCTCGCCGCCGACGAGCAGTATCATCCCGTAATGCACCCTGCACGCGACTACCGCGAGGTGACTCCCTACTCCGTGGGCATGGGACTGCTCCTCGCCGTCATATTCAGTGCGGCGGCCGCCTATCTCGGATTGCGCGTAGGCCAGGTGTTTGAGGCCGCAATACCTATCGCCATCATCGCCGTGGGACTTTCAAGCGCACTCGGCAAGAAGGACGCCCTTGGACAGAATGTAATCATCCAGTCAATAGGCGCCTGCTCGGGAGTGATTGTGGCCGGTGCCATATTCACCCTGCCCGCGCTCTACATCCTTCAGGCCAAGTATCCCGACATTGCGGTCAACTTCTTCGAGATATTCCTCAGTTCGCTCTTCGGAGGCATATTGGGAATACTCTTCTTCATCCCCTTCCGCAAATATTTCGTTAAGGACATGCACGGCAAATACCCCTTCCCCGAAGCTACAGCCACCACCCAGGTGCTCGTGAGCGGCGAAGGCAAGGGCGAAAAGAGCGGATCACAGGCCAAGACACTCATCATAGCGTCACTTATAGGAGGTATCTACGACTACGTGCTTGCCACGTTCAAGTGGTGGGCCGAGAATGTCACCTCAATCGCTTCGGAATGGGGAACGGCGCTTGCCGCCAAGACTAAGCTCGTGTTCAGCGTCAACACCGGTGCCGCCCTGCTCGGACTCGGTTACATCGTGGGCCTGAAGTACGCATTCGTCATCTTTGCCGGCTCAATCTTCGTGTGGTGGATCATTATTCCCCTCATGGGAACCTACGGCGCACCCGAAATAGCCTCGATGGAGCCCGGAGCCATCTTCAGCGACTACGCCCGCCTCATCGGTATCGGCGGTATAGCCATGGCCGGAGTCATAGGCATCGTGAAGTCATGGTCGATAATAGCTCAGGCAATAGGCCTCGCCGCACGTGAGCTCAAGGGCAAGAGCAGCGACATAAAGGAGGTGCGCTGGCAGCTCGACATATCGATGAAGCACATCGTCTACCTCATCGCCATAGCCCTTATAGCAGTGCTCGCCTTCTTCTACTTCGGAGTCATCCACACATTCTGGCAGGCACTCGTGGCCTGGCTCGTGGTAGTGGTGATAGCATTCCTCTTTACCACCGTTGCCGCCAACGCAATCGCCATCGTGGGCTCCAACCCCGTGTCGGGCATGACGCTGATGACGCTGATTATCGCATCGGCAATCTTCGTGGCAATAGGTCTTAAGGGCACATCGGGCATCGTTGCCGCAATGGTGATAGGCGGCGTTGTGTGTACCGCGCTCTCAATGGCCGGCGGTTTCGTGACCGACCTCAAGATAGGCTACTGGCTGGGCTCCACTCCCCGCAAGCAGGAGAGCTGGAAGTTCCTCGGCACACTCGTTTCAGCCGCCACAGTGGGTGGTGTAATTCTCGTGCTCAACGATGTCTACGGATTCTCGGGCCCCGACGCTCTCGTGGCTCCGCAGGCCAACGCCATGGCCAAGGTGATCGAGCCCCTGATGATGGGTGGCGACACTCCGTGGATTCTCTACATGGTAGGTGCCATCCTCGCACTCATCCTCAACTGGCTCGGTGTTCCGGCACTCGCATTCTGCCTCGGAATGTTTATCCCCTTGCAACTCAACACCCCCATGCTCATCGGTGGTGCCATCTCATGGTTCGTTTCAAGCCGCTCGACCGACTCGGCTGTCAACGACGCTCGCCGCGACCGAGGAACCCTCATCGCTTCGGGCCTCATCGCCGGCGGCGCACTGTTTGGCGTATTTGCCGCGCTTACCAACTACATGGGATTTGAGTACACCAATCCGTTATCGATGACAACCTCGCAGGCACTCGGATGCGTTATGTATCTGCTCCTCATCATCTATCTGATAGTTGACTGCATGCGAGCCAAGAAGCTATAATCGCAAATGCCGATAATGACGACGAATAAACAACGACACAACCTATCGGTAAACCGCGAAATCCTATCACTGTCCCTGCCCTCGATAGTCACCAATATCACCACTCCCCTGCTGGGGCTGGTGGATGTGGCTATCGTGGGACACATGGACTCGGCCGCCTACATCGGCGCGATAGCCATAGGCGGCTCAATGTTCAACATGCTCTACTGGCTGTTTGGATTCCTGCGCATGGGTTCAAGCGGCATGACGGCACAGGCTTTCGGAGCCAAGGACCGCCTTGCGCAGTCACGCATCCTGCAGCAGGCTCTGCTCGTGGCCATGCTTGCCGGAATAGCAATGATAGTCCTGCGACATCAGGTGTGCGAAGCCGTACTATGGTTCATGGATGTCGAGGCCGACACCGCCGTACTCGCACGCACCTACTTTGAAATTCTCGTATGGGGCGCTCCCGCCGTACTCGGCACCTACGTTATGTCGGGTTGGTTTCTCGGCATGCAGAACTCCCGCGCGCCCATGTGGGTATCTATATTCATCAACCTGTGCAACATCGCGGTGAGCCTGGTGCTCGTATACTGCTTCAATTACGACATACCCGGTGTGGCCGTAGGCTCCCTTGTGGCCCAATGGGGCGGATTCATGCTTGCCTGCTCGATATGCCTCATCAGGTACGACATCGTGCTGTCGACATTCAAGGAGATTGTCGAGATAAAGGGGCTGAAGCACTTTTTCCGCATAAATGTCGACATATTCCTGCGCACGCTATGCCTCGTTGCCGTCACGTTGTGGTTTACCCGCACGGGGTCACGCCAAGGCACCGAGATGCTTGCCGTCAATGCGCTGCTCATGCAGTTTTTCACCCTCTTCTCCTTCTTCATGGACGGATTCGCATTTGCCGGCGAAGCCATCTGCGGCAAATACATCGGAGCAGGCGAGCGCACCCTACTGCGCCGAAGCATCGACGCGCTGTGCCGATGGGGAGCCGGACTCGCCGTGGCCTTCACCGTCATCTACGCCGTGGGCGGTGACTTGCTTCTCAATTTCCTGAGCTCCGAAAAGAATGTCATCGTTCATGCTCACGAGTACATCTACTGGATAATCACTATACCCGTCGCCGGATTCCTTGCCTTCACATGGGACGGCGTGTTCATCGGCGCCACCGCCACACGCTCCATGCTCCTGTCGATGGCCGCGGCCACAGCCGTATTCTTCATCACCTACGCTCTGGCGTTTCCCTCGCTTGGCAATCACGGGCTTTGGCTCGCATTCATCTGCTATCTGCTCACCCGCGGCATCATTCTGTCGGTCATCGGACGCCGTTACCGCCGCTATTGAGCAGCCCCGTCACCTCGGCCTCAAAGTAGCCCTTGCATCATAATATATGTTAAATAATTGAGAGAGCGATTTTTCCATACATTTGTTGAAAACATGTAAAAATGCCGTGGAGTTTTGACTTCATGGCACAGGAAAGCACACCCGTTTTATAGAATTTATAAAACAAAAACAAGTTAAAAGTTATGAGGGCTTGGATTGTGACTAATTCGAGCCCCTATTTCAATTACTGCGACAATAAGGGTGACCCTTGCAAAAATTTTTCGTATCTTTGAATACTTCAAGAATACCATAGCCTCGCATAACATGACAGCGTATAGGCTTACCGGTATCTCAGCCAAGTCAAAGGGACGAAACTAATCGAATCACATAACTTTTAATCGCATGACAAACAAATCATTACTACTGACAGTCATCGCAGTGGCAGCTGCATTTTCAGCCGAAGCCGCGGTCAATGTCACAGGCCCCGACGGAAAACTCGTTGTAACGACCGATGTTGCAGCCGGAGTTCCCCAGTATAGCGTCACCTACGACGGCAAGCAGCTCATCGAGCAATCGCCGCTCGGATTCGTCACCAACATCGGCGACTTCTCGCGCGGAATGACCATGACCGACTCCAAGACCGGTAACGTTTCAAAGAGCTACAACCAGGACCGCATCAAGAAGAGCCATGTCGACTATAACGCCAACACCCTCGTCACCACCTTCAAGAACGAAGCAGGACAAGAAATGAGCGTCGAATGGCAGGTTAGCGACAACGATGTTGCCTTCCGATATATAATCCCTCGCCAGAAAGGCGGCGAAACAGGAAGCCTCGTAATGGAGAAAGAGGCTACCGGATTCAAGTTCCCCTCCTACACTACTACGTTCATCACCCCCAGAGCCACGCAATGATAGGATGGAAGCGCACCAAGCCAAGCTACGAGGAGCCCTATAAGCCCGATGCACCCATGACCGAAAAGTCGATGTACGGACACGGCTATACCTTCCCCGCCCTCTTCCACGTAGGCGACGACGGATGGGTGTTGCTTACCGAAACCGGTGTCGACGGAAGCTACTGCGGCTCACGACTGAGCGACTACAACGACGGCATGTACACCATAGCCTATCCGATGCCCGAAGAGAACAACGGCAACGGCTCGGCATCGCCCGGCATCGCACTTCCAGGAACTACACCTTGGCGCACAATAACAGTAGGCTCCGACCTCGCCCCGATCGTCGAGACAACAATTCCCTGGAGCGTTGTCGAACCTCTGTATGAGGCGACCGAGCCTTTCAAGCCCGGTCGCGGAACATGGAGCTGGATTCTGTGGCAGGACAACAGTATCAACTATGACGACCAGGTGAAATTCATCGACCTCGCCGCTGAAATGGGCTACGAGAACGTGCTTGTCGACAACTGGTGGGACACCAACATTGGCCGCGAAGGCATCGAGAAACTCGTTAAATACGCCCACAGCAAGGGTGTGAACCTGCTCATGTGGTATTCGTCAAGCGGATGGTGGAACGACATCGTGCAAGGCCCCACAAGCCTCATGTCACGTCCAATTCCCCGCAAAAAGGAGATGAAGTGGCTACATGACCTCGGAATAAAAGGTATAAAGGTCGACTTCTTCGGCGGCGACAAGCAGGAAACCATGCGCCTCTATGAAGACATCCTCAGCGACGCAAACGACTACGGCATCAATGTCATATTCCACGGCTGCACAATGCCGCGCGGATGGGAACGCCTCTACCCCAACTACGCAGGCAGCGAGGCGGTGCTTGCATCGGAAAACCTCGTGTTCAGCCAGGGATTCTGCGATCAGGAAGCCTACAACGCCACCCTGCATCCCTTCATACGTAACGCAGCCGGATGTATGGAATATGGCGGTACGGTGCTCAACAAGCGCCTCAACCGTGGCAACGACGGCGGCACCACACGCCGCACAAGCGACGCATTCCAGCTTGCCACATCGATTCTCTACCAGAACGCCGTGCAGAACTTCGCACTGTCGCCTACCAATTTAACCGACGCTCCGGCCGAAGCGATAGAATTCATGAAAGCCGTGCCCACGACTTGGGATGAAACACTCTACATCGACGGATACCCCGGCCGTTACGTAGTGCTTGCGCGCCGTCATGGCGACACATGGTATATAGCAGGCGTGAGCGCCGAGCAGGAGCCTCTCAAGCTGAAACTCGACCTGCCCATGCTCGCCAAGGATCAGGTGGTCGAGATATATGCCGACCCGGCCAAGCTTAAATCGATGACTCCCGGCGTGATTGAGAAACGCGACCTTAAGGTGAAGAAACCCGCTGAAGTTCCCTTGACAATACTCCCCTCAAGCGGATTTGTCATCGTTGCCAAATAACACGCATAAACGAAGCGATAACATAACGGCGGAAGCGTCCCCACATTAAGGGATGCTTCCGCCTTCTATATACGATTGTCTAAAATGTCAAGCGAGAAGACCGGGAAGTTTCAGCATATCCGACATGTTTCGGAATCCCACATCATGATAAAGCCTGTGACCGGCACGTGTCGACTCAAGGTATATCTTCACTATGCCGCGTTCACGGGCACGTGCCACAAGCCAGTCGACGATGCACCGCCCTATCTCATGACGACGCAACTCGGGCAACGTGTATATGTTCATCAGATAGGCACACTTGCCCGACGGATTCTCGGGCGAGGGTATTTCATCATAGAGGCACATGCCTCCGCATCCCGCAATCAGCCCGTCGACCCATGCAAAGCACGCCACATGACCTCCGGCTGCCAACTCCTTCTCATAATAGGCCCTGCATGATTCACGCAATCGGCCCGTATCACAACTTTCAGGCAATGAAAACACCTCTCTAAGCACCATCATGCGCCATTCAAGCAGCAGATTTAACTGCTCCACACCTGCCTTCTTTATAATTATATTCTGCATAACTTTCAATACACTTGCGATAAACATTTCTGATATAACAAATTTTCCGCCTTTAAGCCGACTGCCAAGGTCAAAAAAAGTTAACCTAATCCGCTGTTTTAACTATATTTCACCACAATTCAACCATTCATGATGCAAAAGTGTTAACCTTTAGCAACAATTACTATTTAATAATGTATTCGCAACTGAAAAAATACTTCCATATATTGATGGCTGCCACAACTGTCCTGACAATAAACGGTTGCATATACGAAGACATGAAGCCTTGCTTCGAAGACGACGTGGACATTACAATTGTCAACGATTGGGCATTGGCTCCCGATGCCGATCCCGAAGGCATAGCCTATACATTCTATATCGACGGAGTGAAGGATCATTGGCGATTTGACTTCCCGGGGCGAGAGGCCGGAAAAGTGATACTTCCCACCGGACACTACCGATTCATAATGTACAACGACGACACCTCGGGTGTTAGATTTGAATCGGGCGACGACGGCACCATGGTTGCCACAAGCCGACCCGGGTACATTCTCGAAGGTCTTCCGGGATGGAATTCAAACGACACCATAACCTATACTCGTGAAAAGGTATTGATATGCCCCGACATGATGTGGTCGGGCTCCTACTCCGATGTAACAGTCACCTACGACCAACTCACCTACTCCGACTCCACCGCCACCTACACTTCGCGTTTGTCCGAAAGCAACCCCATGCAGTTGGTTACCAAGCCAAGACAAATCGTTGCAACTTATTCTTACGACATTATAAATGTCAAAAATCTCAGCGGAGTCAAACGAATGTGCGCTGCGATGAGCGGACTCGCAGCGTCATTATGCGTCAACAACGGACTGCCCTCCTCTCAGCCCGTAACGCTCCCTGTAAAGGCTGTAAAAAGCGGTGACAGCTCAATATCAGGGAAGTTTTTCACATTCGGCCTGCCTCGTGCAACCCGAGCTCCTAACTTATTGTATCTCTTCGTATGGCTCACCGACGGACGCCGATACGTTTACGAGTTTGATGTGACTGAGCAAGTCGTCAAAGCTTCCGACCATCTTAACGTACACGTAGTGGTGGATTCACTGTCGTTACCGGAGTCTATTCCCGATGAATCAGTAGGGACATTCGACCCTTCGGTAGACGGATGGACTCATGTCGTTGTGAACTTTGTAGTATAAATCACCGTTATTAAACTAACAAAAACTCATTGATTATGAAAGCTTTTGCATTACTAAGCTTAACAGCATTGTTGTTTGCGGCAAATGCCTGCTCCGACAATGAAGCACCTGCTGGCACTACCGGTCAGCATGCAATATCGTTCAACGCGCTTGCGTCAAAGCAACCGCGTTCGGCCGCAACCACCACAGCGTCGCTAAAAAGCTTCGTCGTATATGCATTCACCGGCTCCAAGCCCCTTATGGAAGGTGTAACCGTGTCGCGAGACGGTGGATTGTGGACTTATTCTCCTACGGCCTACTGGCCCGAAACTCCGGTTAATTTCTATGCATTCAGCCCCGACATATCCAATTCTTCACAAATCACAGGTATAGGCTCCAACTCAATTCCCGATTTCATAAATAACAGCAACATCGATTTGCTCTATGCCGTGAACATCGGGGAGTATGAAAAGCCGGCTCCGGTAGCAATCAACTTCAGGCATGCATTTGCCAAAGTAGATGTAATGATGTCGAGCAGCAATGTCGACATTCAGGTCAAAGTAAGTCATGTGTCGTTATGCAACATTTACACCAAAGGCACATTCCGGTTTCCACAAGCAACAACTTCGCCCGAGAATCCCGAAGCTATGGGATCTTGGACCGACTTAAGTGCCAACCAAAAAATTCTGACATTCTATGCAATTGACAATGAGTCGCAAGTAACGCTGACCTCTAATCCGGTCAACCTCACTGAAGGCACACTGGACACTCAGTTCTTTCTACCGCAAGAGCTTACTAAAGTCGAGCTTGCAGGCAACGACTATATAGGCAATTTCATTCAGGTCGACTGTGAGATTTACGACACCTCAAGCGGGGCAAAGTTGTGGCCAAAGTCCGACACACCGTCCTACATGCTCGTACCTCACACCGATCTCGGACGGCTCATATTCCCGTTGATGACGACCAATGTCGAGGATTGGAAAATGGGATATTCCTACGTTTACAACATCGCCATCAACAATCCTGCCGTACTCGATGCAATAGAATTTGAGCCGACAGTCGACGAATACGCCGAAATCAATCCCTGACGGCGCATAACCACTTGCCGTAAATAATAACGCTCCCGGCAACCGTCCTCTAAGGAATGGTTGTCGGGAGTGATTTTATATCGTCACATTGCTTTGTCGCACGATAAATTATCGTATCTTTGTAGGAACATGGAAAATTACATTGTATCAGCACGCAAATACCGTCCGTCGACCTTTGCAAGCGTCGTGGGACAGAAGGCTTTGACAGCCACACTACGCAACTCCATCAGCAAGGAGCGACTGGCTCACGCCTACCTTTTCACAGGATCACGCGGAGTGGGCAAAACTTCATGCGCCCGAATATTTGCCAAGACAATCAACTGTGAGCATCGCACTCCCGACGGAGAGGCATGTAACGAATGTGCCTCATGCCGAGAGTTCAACGAAGGACGCTCGCTCAACATCATCGAACTTGATGCCGCATCCAACAACGGCATTGACGATATGCGCAACCTCATCGACCAGGTGCAGGTGCCTCCGGTACACGCTCGTTACCGTGTATTCATCATCGACGAGGTACACATGCTTTCGTCGGGAGCATTCAACGCTTTCCTAAAGACACTTGAAGAGCCGCCGAGCTATGTGATTTTCATCCTTGCGACAACCGAGAAGCACAAAATCATACCCACCATTCTGTCACGATGCCAAATCTACGATTTCAACCGCATCACGATCAACGACATGGTGGAGCATCTCGCCTATGTGGCAACTCAAGAAGGCATAACAGCCGAGCCGGCGGCTCTCAATGTAATTGCACGAAAAGCCGACGGAGCGATGCGCGATGCGCTTTCAATATTTGACCAGGTCGCCGCATCATCGATGGGAAACGTGACCTATAAGTCGACCGTCGAAAACCTGAACATACTCGATCACGAATACTACGACCGTCTTGTCGAGGCAATGCTGACAGGCAATGTGCCACAGGCATTGCTCATATACAAGGACATACGCGAAAAAGGATTTGACTCACAATTTTTCATCACCGGACTGGCTTCGCACTTCCGCGACCTGATGGTGGCTCGCGACCCGTCGACAATCTCACTGCTCGAAGCCGATGAAGAATCTCGACAGGCAATGGCAAAGGTAGCGCAGCAATGCACGCCCCAATTCCTGTATAAGGCCATGGATCTGTGCAATGATGCCGACCTTAACTACCGCGTAGCATCCAACAAGCAATTCCTCGTCGAGCTTACACTGATCAAGCTGTGCCAACAAATCAGGCCCGAGGGTGATTCGGGCAATAAGCTGTCGGCCGTCACCGCCTCACAACCGGCCTCAGCGAGTAATCAGTTGCTGAAAACCACTGCTACATCGCCCAAGGCCGCCCCGGCACCGCAACCAGCCAATCAGGTGGCACAGCAGCCTGTCAGTAATCAACCGCTGAAAGCCCCTGTCACCCCGCAACCTGCAGCGGCACCTCAACCCGCACATCCCCAACCGGCCGTTCCTCGACGCCATCAAGGACTGCGCACTCCCGGATTGTCGCTTAAGAGCACTGTGACACAAGCCAACGAACAAGCCGCCGAATACGTGCGTGAAACACCCCGCCGTTCCACCGACTTCACTGACGAACAGTTTGCTGCGACATGGCAAAGCGTAATCGACTCGCACCCCAAGGAGCACCTGCTCATAAACGCAATGCGCGTGGCTCGTCCGCAACGCATCGAGGGTGCGCGTTACGGAGTAACCGTCGAGAGCGAAGCCATACGCGACAGCATCGTCCAATCGATGCCTATGCTGCTTGAGGAGTTGCACAACCGCCTCGAAAACGACTTCGTGACACTCGACATAGCCTTAAACAAAGGACAGGCCACCGCCACTTCACTTACCGACGGAGAAGTGTATTCGCTTATGCGTCGCAAGTATCCCTACCTAAACAATGTCATCGACGACCTGCATCTCACCATGCTGTGAGGCTGCATTTGATTTAACACACACCGCCAGTGACCTTTTAGGGTGTAGATTTGTTATATTGGGAAATTAGGAGAGCAAAAAGTCGAGAAAATGTAAATTTTCTACATTAATATATGCAACTTTTTCCTAATTTTGCCGATAATTTTGAATTAACATCGAAATCATGCTGAAAAATTTAGTCATTGTAGAGTCACCGGCAAAAGCCAAAACCATTGAAAAATTCCTTGGAAAGGACTATAAAGTCATGTCAAGCTACGGTCATATACGCGACCTTAACAAGAAGAAATTCAGCATCGACATCGATCATGGTTTTGCTCCGGTGTACGAAATTCCCGATGACAAGAAGGCGCTTGTTGCCGACCTGAAAAAGGCGGTCAAGGACTCACAGACGGTGTGGCTCGCATCCGATGAGGACCGCGAGGGTGAAGCAATAGCATGGCATCTTTGCGAAGTGCTCGGACTCGATCCTGAGAACACAAAGCGCATCGTATTCCACGAAATCACTAAAAACGCAATAATGGATGCAATCAAGCATCCGCGGGCAATCGACCTGAACCGTGTCGACGCCCAGCAGGCACGCCGCGTGCTCGACCGCATAGTAGGCTTCGAGCTGTCGCCCGTGCTTTGGAAGAAGATAAAGCCCGCCCTCTCGGCAGGACGAGTACAATCGGTGGCCGTAAGGCTCATAGTTGAGCGCGAGCAGGAAATCAAGGACTTCAGAACCGAAAACTACTACCGCATCAACGCCGACTTCACTACCGATGACAATTCAAAATTGCGCGCCGAGCTCAGCCGAAGGATTCCCGACACACAGGCCGCCATGCAGTTCCTCTCCGATTGCACCGACGCCACATTCACCGTGGGCAATGTGACGGTAAAACCCGTACACAAGTCACCGGCACCACCATTCACCACCTCCACACTGCAGCAGGAAGCGTCACGCAAGCTCGGATTCACAGTGTCGCAAACCATGATGGTGGCTCAGCGCCTATATGAGGAGGGACACATAACTTACATGCGTACCGACTCGCTCAATCTGTCGGAACTCGCCGTAAATGCAATTGCCGGCGAAATCACCGATAAGCTTGGCAAGGAGTATCTGAAAATACGAAAATATCACACCCACTCCAAGGGTGCCCAGGAAGCTCACGAGGCAATCCGTCCCACATCCATCGACAAGCACACTATCGACGGCACGGCACAGGAGAAAAAACTGTACGGACTGATATGGAAGCGCACGATAGCATCCCAGATGGCCGATGCCGAAATAGAAAAAACGACTGTCGAGATACATCCCTCGACACGAAGCGAACACTTCACCGCCACCGGAGAGGTAATAAAGTTTGACGGATTTCTCAATGTCTACATCGAAAGCAACGACGACGATGCCGACGAGCAGGATTCATCACTGCTTCCCGCAATGAGCGAAGGACAGTCGCTGTCGCTCGCCTCAATCACCGCCACCGAGCGATTCACTCAGCAGCCGCCTCGCTACACCGAGGCTTCGCTGGTAAAGAAGATGGAGGAGCTCGGCATCGGCCGACCCTCTACCTATGCCCCCACAATATCCACCATCCAGGCTCGCGAATATGTGGAAAAAGGCGAAAAAGAGGGCGAACCGCGCAACTACAAGGTGCTGCAGCTCAAAAACGGCAAGATAAAAGAAACGGTAAAGACCGAAATTACCGGATCGGAAAAAGGTAAGCTCATCCCCACCGACATAGGCATCGTGGTCAACGACTTCCTCACTCGATACTTCCCCTCGATTCTCGACTACGACTTTACCGCCAAAATGGAGGAAAAGTTTGACGACATAGCCGAGGGAAAGCTCGAATGGGACAAGGAGATAGGCACATTCTACGCTCTGTTCCATCCCGATGTCGACCATGCGTTAAATGTCAGGCTCGAGCACAAAGTGGGCGAGCGAGTTCTCGGAACCGATCCCGCCACAGGCAAGCCAGTAAGCGTGAAGATAGGCCGTTACGGCCCTCTTGTGCAAATAGGTGACGGCGATAGCGACGAGAAGCCCCAGTTTGCATCACTGCTCAAAGGCCAGTCGGTTGGCACAATAACTCTTGACGAAGCCTTGAAGCTGTTTGAGTTCCCTCGCACGCTTGGTGAATTTGAAGGCTCTGAAGTCACTGTTGCAATAGGTCGTTTCGGCCCTTATATAAAGCATAACGGCAAATTCGTATCCATTCCCAAGGACATCGCTCCGGCAGCAATTACATTGACCGAAGCCGAAGAGCTCATCACGGCCAAGCGTGACGCCGAGAGCAAGAAAGTGGTCAAGACATTTGACGAAGACCCCGACCTGATGATTCTTAACGGCCGATACGGAATCTACATCTCCTACAAGAAATCCAACTATAAGATACCGCGCACCGTAAAGAATCCCGAAACTCTCACTCTTGAGCAATGCCGTGAGATAATCGACCGTGACGAAGCCAAGCCCAAGAAACCTGCACGCCGTACATCGGCCCGCAAGAAATAAACATATTCCAACCATCAAGCCATGCCTCGACAGAATCGCTATACAAGCAAGCCGGGAGCGCATAACGCGCCGTTTCGTCCCGATGTAATCGAAAGATATCCCGTAAAAGGTGACTCGCAGTTACTTCAATTCCTCTTTGACTCGATGCCTCAACGCAAGCGCACCACAGTCAAGGAGCTGCTGAAGCACAATCAGGTTGCGGTAAACGGAATGCCGGTAACACAATTCAACCGTGAGTTGCATGAAGGCGACAAAGTCGAGGTGAACCTCACGCGTGAATTCAGGGTATTTTCCAATCGCCGCGTAAAGCTTGTATATGAGGATGACGACATCATCGTCATCGAAAAAGGCTACGGACTGCTTTCGATGGGAACCGACCGCGTAAAGGACGGTACCGCCTACTCTATAATGCGTGACTACGTTAAGTGGGCCAATCCGCGCAACAAGTTGTTTATAGTCCATCGTCTTGACCGTGACACTTCGGGACTGATGATGCTCGCCAAAACCGAAGAAGCCAAAGAAGCCATGCAGCATAATTGGAACAACATGGTGCTGAGTCGCAAGTATATAGCAGTGGTCGAAGGCGAAGTCGAGAAGGACGAGGGTGAGATACGAAGCTATCTTGCCGAAACGTCACAGTATGAAGTCTACTCGACCCAGAATCCCGAAGAGGGAGAACTTGCCGTGACACGTTATAAGGTGCTGAAGCGCGGACTCGGTCACACAATGCTTGAAGTCGAGCTCGACACAGGCCGCAAAAATCAGATAAGAGTACACATGAAGGAACTCGGACACCCCATATCAGGCGACCGCAAATACGGAGCAAAGGCTTCAATGATACATCGCCTTGCACTGCATGCCCAGACACTAAGGTTTGCACATCCTTCAACGCGTCGTGACATGAACTTTACCACCCCCATTCCCGGTTCTTTCTACAAGCTTGTAGGCGGTAAATAACCTTCAGCCGCAACGGTTCACACTACATTTTGCGGGATTTTGAAAATATTTTCACAAATTTTCCACAAAACATTTGTTCATTTTCAAAACTTATCCTATCTTTGGCAATGTGAGTTATGTAGATAAATGCAATCTTGCATCTGCTCCGCTTGTAAACCTTAATATTTGCGGCACTACATCTACCTGCTCACAATGAATAAGTTATATAGCTGAAATACAAGTATCATTAAGTAGCTCTCTCGAAAATCAGCGTAGCATAAAAGTAATTAGCCTGCCTTAATTAACCGACTATTTTAGCCATGTAGCAGCGACCATATTATCGACCCGCCCTATAGGCAGGACGGCAATATCCTTCCGATTTCCGTCGTTTTACCGCCATGGAAAATATCAGCAAGTCATCTCGTCGACACTATTTGCACGAGGTTACACCACCATTGTTTTTCATCTTCCCGATTGCTCATTAACATTTCAATGGCAAGTCAAGGACTCAAACCAATCCATGTAACGGCAATACCAAGCGCCGTTACGTGTCGCGCGACCATCATTGCCGCATTGCTCGCCATCCTGTCGGCTATCGGATGCAGCAAGAGTGACGCTGCGGGCGATGATGTGATGGATTACACGGTTTCCGTCAACGTGACATTCGACATGCGTTATGTCGGCAATCCGCCTCCGGCAGGGATGAGTCTGTTCCTCTACCCCATTGATGAAAGCCTTGAAGCGCGACGCTTTGACTTCAAAGGCGTAACGGGCGGCAAAATCGACATCAAGCCGGGCCGATACAGTGTAATATGCTACAACAACGACACTCACGGGGTCGACTTCCGCAACACCGGCCGTTATGACACCCATGAAGCCTACACACGCCCAAGCACCGTCATCCAATCGCCCGACGGCAATAACCTCCCCGTGGCACCCGGAGCCGAGGATGAACAGCTCCTCATCTGTCCCGACCCCATGACGGGCACTTCGATAAGCAACGTGTCACTCAAAAGCAACGATGTAACGCTCGCATTGCAGCCACGCCGATTGACCGACACCTACCGTTACGAAATAACCGATGTTACCAACATAGGCCGCGTGACATCGGTGTTTGCGTCCATTTCAGGCATGACCTCGTCATTGCTCCTATGTGACGGAAATCCCGGTTCGGAGTGTGCGACGCTTGTAGGCGAATCCGTCAGCGACGGCATGTCACGCATCACCGGCGAGTTTGTAACATTCAGGCATGACAATGGCTGCAATGCGTCACATCATTTGATGCTCTACGTGTGGACCGACGACGGAAAGCTGCATTGCCTGGGCGGCTCCGACACCCGATTTGACATGACTGAAAAGCTGCATCAATCGGGCGAATCAGGCAGCGTCACATTGACTGTCAGCGGACTTGAGATTCCACAATCCGACGACCCCGAAGGCACCGGCTACACCCACGACATTGACGACTGGTCGATAATAGACACCGACATCGACATATAAATAATACCATATAAATGACTCCTCTAATTGAAAATGTAATGAAACACAGTCCATTCATCACGATTGCAATGCTTGCCGTAGTCATGACCGCCTGTACACAGGACGACATGCACGACGGCACCAATCTCATCACCTTTGAGGCAACGACTTCCAACACCGCCCGTTCACAGGCATCCTACAGCAGCAGTAACCCGCCGTCATCATTCACCGTCTATGCCGTCAAAAACGGCACATCGGAGCTCTACATCAACGGCGATGTGGTGAACAAGACGGGCAACAGCCCCGTCACATGGGAATCGGCGGCAACCCGCTACTGGCCGGCCTATCCGCTTGACTTCCATGCCCATGTCAACGGCAGCGGATTCTATGAATACAGCGAAGGCACTCCCCGCTTCAAGGATTTCAAGCCCGCGGCCGAAGCGTCACATCAACTCGACCTGATGTATGCCGTAAAGACCAATCTATCGCGCACAACCGTAAGACTAAACTTCCGTCACGCACTTGCCCAAGTGACATTCAGTGCCGTCAACAACTCCGAATACGCCATCGAAATTTCGGAGGTTAAGATAGGCAATATACATCAGCAAGCCACATTCTCCTTTCCCTCACAGGACACCGACGGCACTGATGTCACGGGCACATGGTCGGGAATTGAATCATCGGCTACCGCCGTTTACTCGGTAACATTCAACTCCAAAAGCGTGACATCGGAGAAGACCGAACTCACGGGGGTGAATGTATCGGGAGGTGGTGACGGCTCATTGCTGCTGATTCCTCAGAAAGTGACGGCATGGAATCCCGAAAACAAATCGGATAACTACATCGGCTCCTATTTCCTCGTGAAAGTGAAAATGACCGACAGCGGCAACGCCTTGGCCTATAACGACTACATCGCTGTGCCCGTAGCCATCGACTGGAGGCCGGGAGTGCATTACGTTTACACCTTCAGGTTCTCCAAAGGGAGCAACGGCGGCTACACACCCGACCCGTCCAACCCCATATCCATATTGTCAAGCATAGCCTACGACATATCCACCGAGGACTTCATTGCCGGCGAAGAGATAACGACCGACATCAATGGCCCGCAGTCCGGCGAACCACAAGGTAGCATTAGTGGCTCAGGCACCGATGCCGTAGGCGAAGGACCCGAATCATAAGCACGAAACACGATAACTCATAAATCCATCAGTCATGAATCACTGCTTGATAAAAAACTTTCTTGCTGCCGCCGCAATGTTATCGGCGTTAACATCGTGCAACAACGATGCACTCGACACCCCGCCGTCAGGCAAAATCGTGAAGGTGACGGCCAAGGCATCGGTGGATCACGGCGATGATTCACGCTCCGCCCTGTCGGAGAAAAACGGGTCAATCGCCTTTGCATGGAGCAGCGACGACCGCCTACTGGTCACCGACGAGTCTGGAACGGCATTAGGCATCCTTGACATCGACAACGCCCAATCGGGCACTTTCTCAGGAACTCTCACCGGGCTTAATGAAGGCCGAAACGACATAAACATCTACCACTTCGGCACAAGTGACGCACTGCCCGCTTCTGTTGCCGATGCGTCATCGTTGCTGTCGCTCGACATCTCATCGCAGGAGGGCAAGCTGACCTCGTTACGTAACACCGACATGATGTTTGCCTCAACTTCAGCCAACGTGACAGGCAGCGAGGCCACAATCAGCTTCACCGTCACGCGCAGCACGGGGTTTGCTCACTATAAGCTGAACTTCACCGATGGCACAACGCTGTCGGGCAACCGCGTCACAGTTTCAGGGACCAACCTTTACAACCGATGTACGTTCAATCTCGACGGCTCGATTGCCGATAAAACATCAGGTGACATAACCGTCGAGAATAGCGACGGCGACATATACCTCACAATAATTCCCGAGCGTGACATGGCACTGACATTCACGGTGACCGTCGACGGCAACAGCTACTCGGGCACCCTGCCGTCACGCACCTACAACGCCAACCGCTTTTTCCGCAAGGCACAAGGCGAGGGAGTCGAGGTGACGATGAATGCCGTTAAGGAAAATGATAACACATCATCCACCGAAGCGACGCTTATAGGCCCCGAGATAACCCTCGGCGACAATAAATACCGATTCACAGGAGGCAACCTGTTCTTCAACACCAAAACCCGTCAATGGGGTGTATTTGGGAGTCAGACCGAATATGTCACAAAAAGGGGCTGGAACGAAGACACTCCCGAGATAATCGACCTGTTTGGATGGGGCGCAACAGGAATCGACAATGCACGCCAACCCCAATACTGGGACGCTGACAAAACGCTCTATCCGTCAATACAGGAAACCGAAAATCAGGACATAAACGAAATCAAAGCGACACAATATGATTGGGGAACCGCCTACGGCCGACAATTATCAGTCGATGTCCATGACGGCACCTATGTGACTCCTACCAAAGATGAGTGGAATACGATACTAAGCACCTTCTTCATTCATCCCGGCACGGTCAACGGCATAAAGGGGCTGCTGATATTGCCCTGCGACAACAGTGACGCAACCAAGGCAAAGGAGATATTGTCAACAGTCGGAATAAGTCAGGATGACATCTCTTCGATAAAACTCGGTCAGACAGACGCTCTCGACTACACCAAAATAGTCCTTGACTCCAACAATCAATTGACTGCAATGAACTCGGTGTTTCTTCCACTCGCCGGATATTCAAGTCCTTCTCTGAATGGCGAAAAAAACAGTGGCCTTACAGTCTATTATTGGGCATCTTCCGGCAGTTATCGCGCAGCCGGCTCCAATAAAGTTGCCAACGGATACTGTGTACGTATTGCAAATGAAAATTTGGGATCATCTGACTTCAGTATCAGTGAATGGGCGCGCAACTACGGCAATTGCGTGCGATTGCTCAAGAAAGTCAACTGATTATAATATCTAATCCTTGATTAGCCAAGCGGTCGCGACTGTCATTCATGACTATTGCGACCGCTTATTTCATCTTTTTACACGAGGGAACAACCGTTTTATATTGGTCAAGTGCTTGCTTACGCTACCCCCTACCACAACCAGCGTCACGGCTATCACAATCAATGAGAGCCCCAGTACATCACGCACGGTAAGACGCTCGCCAAACACCGTTATGCCTATGATAACCGCCGTCAACGGCTCCATTGCGCCAAGTATGGCTGTAGGAGTCGAACCCACATAGATTATAGCCATAGTCGTACACAGGAACGACACAGCAGTAGGCAGCAACGCCAACGCTCCCACACCGAGCCATTGACTAATACCCGAAGGCACATCGACATGACCCTTCATAAGCAAATTAACGGCAAATACTATCATGCCAAATATAAGCACATAGAATGTCACGGTAAGAGTAGGCACTTTGGAAAGCTCCGTCTTGTTTATACCAACTATGTAGATGGCATAAGTAAGTGCCGACAACATAACGATAGCCGTACCTAAAGGACTTAACGTACCGCCTCCTTCGCCCTTATACAATAGCCCGATACCGGCCAATGCCGCAGTAAGGCACACAATCGTGAGGCGTGACATGCGTTCATGGAAAAAGGCCGACATTATCACAGCCACCATCAACGGATAGACAAACAGCAATGTCGACGCAATGCCGGCATCCATGTAACGGTAACTCTCAAACAACGAAATCGATGAAACGCCAAGCAAAAGGCCAAACACCACAAGCAGGCCCAACTGACGCAATGTGACGGCAAATGATCGGCCGCGCACAGCCATCATCAACGCAACAATCGGGATAGCGAGCAAATAACGGAACAGAAGTATGGATGACGCATCCATACCATCGGCCATCAAAGGTAACGCAAACAACGGATTCAAACCATAGGTAGCTGCTGCAACAAATCCAAGTATATAGCCTTTCGCTTTACGAGAGTCCATAATTATTCCAATTAAGAAATTCAACTATCACAAATCAGACTGTAAAGATACTCTTTTTTATATAAAATAGCTACTTTTGCAGCATCATTTGGAGCTATCAAACTTCTGAAACTAATCATATAAATGAGAAATTCTACAAAATCATTGGTTGCCCGACAATATGTCATACCGTTCATACTTGTGACATCGCTATTCTTCATGTGGGGATTTGCACGAGCCATACTCGATGTCCTCAACAAGCATTTCCAGACAACGATGGACATAACCATAACACGCTCGGCTATGATTCAGGCCACTACCTACCTTGGATACTTTATAATGGCTCTTCCTGCCGGATTATTCATTAACCGATTCGGATATAGACGTGGTGTTGTGTTAGGGCTAATGTTTTTTGCCTTCGGCTCGCTATTGTTCATTCCAAGCGAATTGACTGTTTCTTTTAACTTCTTTCTCGTGTCGCTATTTATAATCGGATGCGGACTCGTCGTGCTCGAAACAGCCGCAAATCCTTACGTGACCGAACTGGGCGACCGATCCACAGCGGCAAGCCGCCTGAATCTCGCGCAGTCGTTCAACGGCCTCGGTTGTATTCTCGCACCGTTGATAATGGGACAAATACTGTTTACCGGCGACGAGGGCATCAACGTAGCGCTTCCCTACTCGGTTATGGGCGTTGTAGTGCTGATAGTAGCATTGATTTTCAGTCGTGTAAAGTTGCCTGAAATAACCGATGGATCCTCAGCAGGCGATTATGATGCACAATCAACCGGCACTGTCATATCCAAGTTGCTCCACAACAAGCGGTTTGTTTTCGGTGTTTCGGCACTATTCTGTTATGAGATTTCTGAAATATCCATCAACAGCTTCTTCATCAACTATGTCACCGACGGCGGTTGGATGACCTCCAAAACGGCAGCCGTGGTGCTGTCATTCGGCGGTCTTGGCCTGTTTATGGCAGCCCGAGTAACAGGAAGCTGGATAATGAGCCGCATAGCAGCAGAAAAAGTACTATGCTTTTGCGCAATAATGACTGTTATCGCATCTCTGATCGTGACACTCGACATAGGATTGATGTCACGCATCAGCCTATTTGCCTGCTATGCCTTCGAAGCGATAATGTTCCCCACCATATTTGCAATATCCATACGCGGTCTTGCGGGATCGTCGACCAAGATTGCATCGTCATTTCTCATGATGTCGCCACTTGGCGGAGCCGTAGGCACGCTTCTCATGGGCTTAATGGCCGATGTCACATCAATGTCTACAGCATTCCTGGTACCCTGCGCAGGCTATATATTCGTCCTCTTGTACTCCTTGACCGTCATGCCAAGGAAGCTACATTGACAATATCGAGCACATCACGCTCGGTGCCGCTGAACGGGCCCGAGGCGCCAAGCTTGATTGTACACATTGCTGCAGCAAAGGTTCCCGCTTCCATATATGACGCACCCTTGTTGCGCATATACAAGTATCCGGTCATATATGTATCGCCGCATCCGGTTGCATCGACCACCTCTTCGGGTTCAAAAGCCGGAATCTCATAAAAATTACCGCCTGCATATATCAGCGAGCCGTTGCTGCCGAGCGTAAGCAACACCTCCTTGACACCCCAATCGGCAAGTATTCGAGCGGCGGCATACGGATTTTTCTCACCGGTCAGCACCTCCGATTCATGCTCGTTGACCTTAAGCACCGTTATGTATTTAAGAGCCTTGCGCTTATCAACCCAGTCAATAGGAAACACCTTGTCGCCACGTACCTCGCGCAGATAACCTTGAGCGTCGACCGACAACACACCCTTTGTCGACAAATACTTAACCAATTCAAGCGGAAAATCATCGGCAAGCAGACTGCCGAGATGATAGATGCGTGCATCTACATCCTTCAGTCCCTCCACTGTGAAGGGGTCGGCCTTGGCCAGAACACGTTGCGTGCGATTATTCTGATTTTCTCCATAGATATTTTCAAAATATACCGAATTGCGACTCGGAAGAACCTTTACCTCAACTCCCTTTTTGCGAATGTCGTCAACAGCGCCCATTTCACTTTCAGCAAGTGATGTCACCAGTACAAACTTCGACGGGTCAAGAGCGCTTATACCGTGAGCGAAATAAAACGATGTTCCTCCGGGCATGTGCACTGTATGTCTTGGCGTTACAATCTTATCAAGCGTTATGTGTCCTACACAACAAATATCATACTTATTCATTCCTTATTTTCAATTTAAGTGTGCAAACTTAGCCAATTTTTTCGATATATGTCCCTACATACATCCATAAATAGCCCTGCAAAACCATTCTTAAAAATATTATTAGTATATTTGAAAATATTTTAACACCAATACCCGGAAATTTTTACCCAAAAGACCAACTGCAATGAAATCACTCCTACTTGCAATCGCGTTTTCAGCATCAATTTCGCTGAACGCAGCCGATGAAGCTCGCTTGTTGCGCTTCCCGGCAACCAACGGCAACGATGTCGTGTTCAGTTACGCCGGCGACCTATACTCCGTGCCATTGAACGGAGGCGAAGCCCGTCGACTCACATCACATGAGGGATATGAGATATTTCCCCGTTTCTCGCCCGACGGGAAATCAATAGCCTTCACGGGACAATATGACGGAAACACCGAAGTATATCTGATTCCCGCCAACGGAGGCGAACCCGAAAGGCTCACCTACACATCGACCAACTCACGTGACGACCTCGGCGACCGCATGGGACCCAACAACATCGTCATGACATGGCAGCCCGACGGCAAGGGCATCGTGTACCGCAACCGCATCGGCAGCGGCTTTGAGGGCAAACTGTGGACAGTGTCGCCCGACGGTGGAATGCCGACCGCCATACCCCTGCCCGAAGGCGGATTCTGCTCCTATTCACCCGACGGAAAGAAGCTTGCCTACAACCGCGTGATGAGAGAGTTCCGCAACTGGAAATATTACCGAGGAGGAATGGCCGACGATATCTGGATCTACGACCCGGCAGCCAAGACCGTAAAAAACATCACCGACAATGTGGCACAGGACATAATCCCGATGTGGATCGGCGATGAGATATACTTCATCTCCGACCGTGACCGCACGATGAATCTGTTTGCCTACAACACAAAGTCGGGACAAACCCGCAAGGTGACCGACTACACCGAATATGACATCAAGTTCCCGAGCAGCAACGGCAACATAATCGTATACGAGAACGGAGGCTACATCTACAAGTATGACCCGCGCTCAGGCGCACAACCCCAGAAAATCAACATAACACTTGCCTCCGACAACACCATCGCCCGAAAGGAGATGATGCCCGTTGAGGATTTCATAAGCGGATATTCGGTATCGCCCGACGCTCACCGCCTGGCTGTAACGGCTCGTGGCGAAGTTTTCGATGTGCCGGCATCAAAAGGCGTGACACGCAACATAACGCGCACTCCGGGAGCCAACGAGCGTGACGCATCATGGAGTCCCGACGGAAAGCACATCGCCTACATAAGCGACCGCACGGGTGAAACCGAAGTGTGGCTGCAGGATGTCGAAGGCGGCAAGCCGCGTCAGCTCACCAAGGACAACGACACCTACATCCGCTCAATCAACTGGAGCCCCGACAGCAAGAAGATTCTTTACACCGACCGCAAGAACCGCATCGTGGAGATCGACGCCGCTTCGGGCAGCAAGCGCACAATCATGCAGAATCCCGAAGGCGAATTCTATCAGGTAAATTACTCACCCGACAGCCGATGGATAACCTACACCAAATCGGGAGCCAACAACATGAACGTCATCTATGTCTACGACCTCACTTCAGGCAAGGAATATCCCGTCACTGAAAAGTGGTATGACTCATCGTCACCCATTTTCAGTTCCGACGGCCGTTACATCATATTCACATCGGAACGTGACTTCAATCCCACCTACGGACAGACTGAGTGGAACCATGTCTACAACCGCATGGGAGGTGTGTACATCGCATTGCTTGACAAGTCAACCCCGTCACCGTTGCTTCCATCAGATGACAAGGATCCGGTCAAAGCACCCGAAGCAAAAGCCGACGAACCTGCCAAGGCTTCATCGACAGTGAACATCGACACCGACGGACTACCGTCACGACTTGTAAAGCTTCCTCTCGCATCGGGCAACTACAGCCCCATATACTCCAACGGAAAGAAAGTGTGGTACCGCAACGGTGGAAGCGTGAACATGTTTGACCTCGAGAAAGGCGAAAACACCAATATTGCCGACGGCGCTTCGATGTCAGTGTCACCCGACGGCAGGAAGGCGACATTCTACTCCCGCGGCAACCTCTACATCACCGATCTTCCGATGTCAAATGTCAAGCTCGGCAAGAGCGTCGACTTGAGCAACATGATAGCTCCGGTAGACTATGCCCAGGAATGGCCTCAGATATTCGATGAAACATGGCGTGCATTCCGCGACGGCTTCTATCTTGAGAACATGCACGGAGTCGACTGGAACGCAATAAAGAAGAAATATGCGGCACTGCTCCCCTACGCCAAGACCCGCTACGACCTCAACTACATCATAGGCGAGATGATCGCCGAACTCGCATGCGGTCACGCATACGTAAACCCCGGCCAGATAAAGACTATCACGCGCATTCCCATGGGACTTCTCGGCGCCGAGCTCAGCCGTGACAAGAGCGGCTACTACCGCATCGACAAGATAATACCCGGAGCTGTCTACAGCCGCTCGTTACGCTCACCACTTGCCGAACCCGGAGTAGAGGTGGCCGAAGGCGACTACATCGTGGCTATCGACGGCGTGCCCACCACCGAAACCGACAACATCTACACCCTGCTCATAGGCAAAGCCAACGTGCTCACCGAGCTCACCGTAAACTCGACACCGTCGGAGAAGGGCGCCCACAAAATCGTAGTGGAGCCGATAGCCGACGAAGAGCCGCTCTATCACTACAACTGGGTGCAGAACAACATCAAGAAAGTGGAGAAAGCCACCAACGGACGCGTAGGTTACATCTATGTTCCCGACATGGGTCCCGAGGGTCTTAACGAGTTTGCGCGTTACTTCTATCCCCAGCTCGACAAAGAGGCACTCATTATCGACGACCGTGCCAACGGTGGCGGCAACGTGTCGCCTATGCTCATCGAGCGACTTCTGCGCGAACCCTACCGCATGACCATGAGCCGCACATCGTCCAAAGTGGGGACAATACCCGATGCAACACTTGTGGGACCGAAGGTTCTGCTTATCAACAAGTATTCGGCATCTGACGGCGACCTCTTCCCGTGGAGCTTCAAGGCCACAGGTCTTGGTAAAGTGGTAGGTACCCGCACATGGGGAGGCATAATCGGCATCAGCGGTTCGCTCCCCTACATGGACGGCACCGATGTAAGAGTCCCATTCTTCACCAATTACGATGCCAAGACCGGCCAGTGGATTGTGGAGAATCACGGTGTCGACCCCGACATTCTCATCGACAACGACCCCATAAAGGAGCAAATGGGTATCGACCAGCAACTCGACAAGGCAATCGAAGTGATACTTGAAGAGCTTAAGAGCCGCAAACCCCTGCCTCCCGTTCCCGCACCACGCACATTCAAGGACCTTGGCGTGGAATAGTAACTCAACTCACTGTTGAATAAAAAATATACCGGCCGACGGAGTGAATGTCACTAACCCGTCGGCCGGTATTATGTTATCGCTAAATTAAAGCGCAGCAATCAGCTCATCGATGTCACGCTCGGTAGTGGCCCAGTCGGTAACAAATCGCACCGGTGTTTCCACATCGCCCTTGGGACCCCACAGTTCAAATGACGCAACTTCCCTCAACTCGTCAATCTTATCATTGGGCATGACGAAAAATTGCTGATTGGTGGGTGAATCCATGTACAATCGATAGCCTTTCTTGACAAATCCCGATTTTAACTTCATGGCAAGTGCCACTGCATGACGCCCGATTGAGCAATACAGATCATCGGTAAACAGCGTCGAGAATTGCACACCGAGCAAACGCCCCTTGGCAAGCGTGGCTCCACGAAGCTTTATAAGCGACACGAATCGAGGCAACAGTTCGGGACGGCGCGTCACCACAGCCTCGCCGAAAAGCGCACCGCACTTGGTGCCTCCTATATAGAACACATCACACAACGATGCAATGTCCTTCAGTGACAGGTCGGCCCCCTCGGCGGCAAGTCCATAGGCAAGACGCGCGCCATCGATATATAACGGCACATCGGCTTCGCGGCACACACTTGAAATGGCCTCAAGCTCGTCACGCGAGTATATGGTGCCAAGCTCGGTGGGATAGGATATATAGACCATGGCGGGACGCACCATGTAGTGATGCGTGTCGTCACGATAGAAATCGGCAATGTAATCGCGGATGTCACAGGCTCTCAATTTTCCATCATGATTAGGTAACGCCAACACCTTGTGACCCGTAGCCTCAATCGCACCAGCCTCATGCACGTTTATGTGAGCGGTATCGGTTGCAATCACGCCGTCGTTATGGTCAAGCAGGCGATCGATAACCACGGCATTGGTCTGAGTGCCGCCCTCCAGGAAATAGACCTCGCCGTCATCAATTCCGCAAGCATCAAGAATCATGCGCCTTGCCTCGGCTGTAAACTCGTCACGCCCGTAGCCCACGGTGTGCAGGCTGTTGGTTTCATTAAGACGCTTAATAACCAGGGGATGTGCCCCCGTCATGTAGTCACTGTCAAAATATATCATTTCCAATAAATAATGTTATGCAGTGACAAAAGTAATCAATTTTTTGCAATGTAACGCATTTATTGCGGCTTACTCTCCTCAACATCAGCATCCGACGCTGCAAGTTTTTCAAGCTGATCGGGAGTAAGCACGGTGTGCTTGTCGGAGAATCGATACTTATTCAATTCAAGCGGCGACAGCACCTTGGCATCGGGAAGCTCAGGCTTGACTATTCGTTTCATTGCTTTCATAGTTTACAACCGTATTGTCAAATTGGGGCATAATCTTGTTCAGCAGCAACAGCACCGTAAGGTAGGTGACGCCAAGCACAAAGAATTCGATCCTCAACGGGAAAACGCCCTTGAGCCATCCGCCCGAAAGATAGCAGAAAAACAGCAGCCACAACGTTGCCTGCACGCTGACACACAGCGTACACCACTTGTGGGCGCGGAATCGCTGATACAATATACTCCAGAATGTAAACGGGAGGCAGCACACATTACATAACGCAAGATAGCGTATCCACTGAGGAAACATGAGCAGAGCGAGCAGGCTTACCGAAAAATATGCAAACCCGACTTCGCTCCAACTGAAGATGCCGAAGAACTTGGATGCCTTCATTTCAAGGACACTGTCACATCCTCCCTCCTGAAGCACACCGCACACTCGGTCGGCTGTGGGATTCTTGATCTTAAGCGACTTCTGAAGCAGCAGATAGGTCAGATACAGTCCACCGATGTCAAGGATAGTCAATAACACGGTAGAGATGTGACGATATATGCCGTTGTTTATAACGAGATATAAGAACAGTGCTATGACACCGCCCCACATCAACCATCCTTTGGCCTTTGCCAGCAGCTCGTCACGGTGGTGCGCGGCATAATCGGGCTCAACGGCCTTGTCGCCGGGAAATGCAAGGAATACCATTCCCGACCACACCTTCATGAATTCGCCCAGCGACATGGACTCGCTCACACCCTGCGTCACGTAATTCACGGCAACGGGCGTGACTCGGGTCACGATTACAAATCCGCCCTTTGTGCGGGCCAGAAACGGAGCCGACAACTTCATGATCTCCCTCTTGTCGCCAAGCTGAACACCCTCGCTGTCGACACCATACTGCTGCAACAGCTTCGACAAGCCGAACAACGACTTGAAAGGCATGCTGTTGAATTGTCGGTCAGAATATTCAACAGTGTGCCTTACGCCCAACTCTTCAAGGAAATCGGAGAATAATGTAGTGCCCGACTTGTGTGACATGGCCGTTGCTATCAGAGAACCGATTCAATCTTGCTCAGCAGAACTTCGCCCTCCATCTCTCCGCTGTTACGCCACATCTCCTTGCCGTTGCGATAGATGATGAATGTAGGCACCGATTCCACTTCGGCTTCGCCTGCTTTCGATTTATTCTCGTCAATGTCAAACTGATACACCTTGACGCGTCCCTGAAGCAGCTCCTTCACCTGCTCAACTACCGGCATCATGCGCTGGCAGTGAGGGCACCACGATGCATAAAACTCAACAAGTACTACGGGCTCGCTATTGATAACTTCATTGTAATCCATAAAATCCAATCATTTAAAATTAAACTTATAATTAAAAAATGGATTTACCCATCGATTGGTTTTATCATTAACAAAATTTACCCCCTGCCCTAACATACTGAGGTTAAAACATTATCATAAAATCAAGAACGCGGACCTTATTCCCATGAATGAAAATGAAGCCCGCGCCAAAACTCTGTCGCCCAATATTTGTTAACACTGGGGTACGAGGTATAAATTCGTATAATTATCCGGATGCAAAGTTACTCCATATATACAACCTTCACCATACCTAAAAACAAGTAATTTTACTCCGTTTTCATCACTATATCTAATCAATTCCGATTACTCGGCTCTCACAACCTTGAATTCCGAGCCGGTATATACAAACTCCAGCACATCCATGGCACACAACCGCACGATAATTTCCTCGGCTGTTTCACGGCTTATGTGAGCGCCGTGCATATAGTCGTCAACCGTAGTCATACCCCACTCGTCAAGATAACGCAACAAAGCAGTTTCGGCATCCGACAGCGAGAATATGCATCCGTCATCGGCCTGCTTACGCTGCCATGCGCGAACCATAATCGCCGGAGCCACGATGTTTTCATCCTTTACACGATAGTAAGCACGAAACTTTCCGTCGATGTCACGTGCAAAAACCGGCCGACGCTCGGCACGCATAATCTCGGCACGCAACACCATTGCCCCGCCCTCGACCGAAAAGGCGGTCATCTTCACATCCTGCGGAGGGTGACAATACATCTGAGCCGCCTGCTCGATCACGTAGATGTCCTCCTCGTTGCGCACTCCGGCAATGTTACCGTTGTCCTTTACACCTATAAGGAGCCGCCCGCCGTCGTTGTTGGCAAACGCCGATATGGAATGTGCGATTTTGGCCGCATCGGTTATGGCAAACTTAAAGTCCTGATGCTCATGTTCGCCCTCACTGATGAGGCTGTGAATGTAATATTTACCCTTAATAGCCTTTATGTCCTTCATCGCACACCAATCGAGATCAGTCAGGATAGTTGAGCTGCTGGGGAGTTATGTTGTCGAGAATTTCCTCAAGATACTTAAGCGCCTCCTTCTTGGCTTCGGGAAGATCCATGTAGGTGTAATTGCCGCAGTCACGCGGTGATGCGCCGGGAATGTCACCCTCGAAATCGGCAATGAAACGGAATGTTTCCCTCATCAACGGAACAATGTCGGCACTCTCATAATCGCCGCTAAGCAGCAGATATTTGCCGGTGCGGCATCCCATCGGGCCCCAATATATCACCTTGTCACGCCACTGAGGATGATTGCGCAGATAAGTTGCGGCAAGATGCTCAATGGCATGGAGAGCCTTTCCCGACAGAGGTGCCTGACGATTAGGCTCGGTCATGCGTATATCAAATGTTGTAATGACATCGCCCGAAGGCGTGGTATCCTTTCGCGACACATACACACCGCGAAGCAACGTGAGGTGATTAACCTTGAAACTTGCAATTTTTTCCATAAAGATAAGCTGTCTTTAAAGATTAAACAGCAAAGTGTTGAGAATGTTGAATGTGTGCAACGGAGCCGTTTCCCAGAAGTTTTCATACTGTGCGGTATTGTCGTCGCTCTCTCCGGGAGTATCGCTGATTACGCGAAGACTCACAAAGGGCACCTGCTTGATGTGACACACCTGGGCAATGGCAGCCGACTCCATGTCAACGGCAAGCACATCGGGATAGAGGCTCTTGATGCGTGACACCTCCTCGGGATTGTCGACAAACATATCGCCCGATGCTATAAGGCCTCGCTTTATGTGCTCGTCACGTTCAAGACACGGAAGCTCGATTATCTCGGCGGGAGCGGTGAAGAACTTGGGCATGCCCTGAATTTGGCCCCGCTCGGCACATGGCCCACACCACACATCATGGTAGGCCACACGCTCGCCCACGACTACATCGAGTATCTTTGCCTCGGAACCGGTACCGCCGGCGACTCCGCTGTTGATGATGAGATCAGGCCCGAAATTGTCAATCATCGTCAATGCGCCTATCGCGGCGTTGACCTTTCCGATGCCGCACTGCATCACCACCACATCCTTGTCGTGGAGGGTTCCGCAATGAAACACGATGTCATTGACCGTCAATTCACTTTTATCGCTGAGTAGCGGCAGCAGAAGGTTGAGCTCCTTGCTCATGGCCACGATTATACCTATTTTCATAACTCGGCTGTGTTTAAGATGGAGTATTGTTTATTACGCGAAGTTACTAAAAATCCGTGACAAATCAGAATCGCAATACGAGTTCGACCACCGCCTTGTCACCGCTGTCGGGTGTCGTCACCGCATCATGATGATAGAAATAACACTCATAATTGGCACGAAGGTCGACAAAGAGATTCTTGGATCGATAGTAACTTATAGTGGCACCCACCGTAACGCGATTACGTGGAGGATTATCGGTTATGAGCACTCCGTCGTCGTTGCGCTTGCCATTGCTGTGAGCGGTCATGCCGTCAAAGCGGCCCTGAAACGACAATCGGTTGAAGACACCGGCCTCTATGGGCATATAGTAACTTGCAAAGAAGTTATAGGCGTGACATGGCTTGTGACTGCTGTTGGTGTAGTGCTTATACATGTATTCGCCCTCCACCATCCAGCGATTGGCACTCCAGCTTACGCAGCCGTCAATCAGATTGGCACGTATCGAATCGGGAATTACCGACTGAACGCCTGTCGAGAGTTTGACATTGCCCAGTGTATAGGTAGCCTTGCCGGCAAAAGCAAGCGACTTGTTCCATCCCGAATGATCGCCTATGGTAGTGGGGTTGAAGGCTCCGAACTCTACCACAAGCGGTATCTCGGAGAAGTCGTAGGACAATTTCGCACCCACGGCACGGACATTACACACATCCTTGCCTATGAACGATCGATTGGCAAAATAGTAGCTGTTGGGGCCACGGAACGGGTCGACGCCAAAAGGCATTCTGAACTGTCCGGCCTGAACCGACAATCCCTGCATTATGCGCATTCGCGCCCACACATCGAGAATCTTTATCTTTCCCCTGTCGCAGAAATCGGTATTGATGTAGTAGTTTATCGACGGCGCAACCATGCCATCGATGCTGACTCGTGCGTTACGCACCTGAAAACGATAGTCGCCCGACTCCGTGGCCACCTCAAATCGCGAACGTATAGTTCCGTGCACATTGGGCCGGTAATCGACTTCATCAGCGGCAAACGCATCAAGACCCGCCATAAACATAGCCACAATAGGCAACAACCTGAAAAAAGCAAATCGTATCATAAAATGTTATCTATAAGACTCTGCGAAGTTACCAAAATGTAGTGACTCCCACAAAACAAGTTGAAGGAATGTGACGATTTATCCCTTCAGTTATATAATTTTTAGAATTATGTCGCGACACATCCGACTATACAACAGCTAATTCATTCATCGCCAAAATCGATAGCCGCTATAGATGGTGACCATAGCAGAGTGATTTATCTTATCCGTTTATCCAACTGTTTCGACGCTCAAGCACGGCATTTGACTCCGAAAGGAGCTTGAGAAACTCTACGGCCGAACGCTTACGATAGGAATTTCGCAACGTGTGAATACATCCCGTCATGTTGTTGCCTTGGTCCATTATGCGCAACGCCCTCACCTGATTGTCGCCGTAGACGGTAGCCTCCGACAGCACCGTAACGATATCGGTGTTCTTAACCAGTTTCAACAGAATGTTCACTTCGTTCAGCTCAATGCGCACCTTATAGTCAAGCGCCCTGCCTGAAATCAGGGAATCAAATGCGTTACGCGCCTGCAATCCACACGATGGCAGAGCAAGTTCATAACGCTGAAGGTCGGCAAGACTCACGCTGTCACAATCGGCCAGCGGATGCCCCGGCCTTACTATGGCCGAGAGATGCGTGTCAAACAACACATGCGAGTCGATGCCGTCACGTGTGGCCAACGGCTTGAATGCCAATACAAAGTCCACATCACGCGCTACGAGCATCGTCATCAGCTCCTCCATTGTCTTGTAGAACACATTCAACTTTATGCGGGGATACTTCTTCATGAATGTTATCACGGTTTCGGTGAGGATGGGGCTGAACGAATAGGTGACGCCGATGTTCAACGTGCCCACCGACAGCCCTTTTATGTCGGCCAGCCGTTCCTTGCACGCCTGGGCGGCACTAAGCGCGTCGACAGCCGATGACAAGAGTTCACGCCCCTCCTCGGTAAGCAGTACGCTGTGACTGTTTCGCCTGAAAAGTTGTACGCCAAGCTCCGCTTCAAGCTGCTGAATCTGCTGTGACAGTGTACTTTGCGAAATGGCGAGCTGTTGAGCCGCCTGTGAGAAATTGAGCGTGCGTGCCGCCGTTACATAATATCTGAGTTGTCGTAGTTCCATACGAAATCAATGTTACGTTACTTTATATGTCAACGCGTAGCGGTGAAAGATATTTTCCTGAAAACGAGTATAGGCAACATTTCGCCCACTACCATTGAGAGTATAACAAGCACACACGTGACTCCGTTGAACTCAAAGAGATAAAAATAGTGAGAAAACTCGCTTTCGCACGAGGTCGACAATGCAAGCACAAAAGCTTGTACTGACCGGTAGGCATATATTCCCGGAATCATAGGGAGCAGCGCCGGGAAGCAGAAAGTTTCAGGAGGGCATTTGACTCGCGGAGCCATGATTATCGACATGAGCCCGATGACAAGGGCCCCTGAAAGACTTGCCGACACAATGCCAAGTCCAAGCAGGTTCATCAGGCAATAGCGGCTCACATGCCCCATTGCCGCTATAAGCGCACAATATTTAAACGCCATGCGGGGAGGATTGCTTATAGCAGCGAAACCGATAGCTGCAAGTGCCGCAAACACCCCGTCCTCCAATATGTCCAATATGATACTCATTGCTTCAAAACACCTTAAGGTTCATTATGAAAAAAGCGCCGGTCAACCCGAGAGCGATGCACGCCGTCAACAGCGCAGCGTCGATGAATCGGCTCAGAGAACAGAGGTAATGCCCTGTCAACAAGTCGCTCACGCTGTTTATATAGGGAATTCCGGGAATCAGATACAACACACTGGTGGCCAACGCAACATCAGGCGTTGACGACAGCGAAAACACGTGGCCTGCTGTGGCCGTGACCGCCGAAACGAATGAGCAGAAGAGAAACACCGCCTTGCCGTCGACATGATGCGACATGAGAATGTTTTTCAACGAATACCCCAGCATGGTTGCCAACGCCACTATACCCATAGCCGTCACATCGCCGCCAAATAGCCGGCAAAACGATGCGTTGGCAATAACCACGAGCCACATCACCTGCCACACATTGACGGGCTTGATGTTGATGATGCGACCGAAAAGTCGCCGGGCATGACTCATAGAGCAACGGCCCTCGGCGACACGCCAGCTAAGGTTGCTCAAACGTGTGTTTATGTTGTAGCTCACCGGCACACTCGTGCGAGCCGTGGAACATTGACACCGCTCTCCGCTACTGTTATCAATCAAGGTGACGACAATGTGCGAGGGCAGTATCATCAGGTCGGCCTTCGCGCCTACGGCATTTGCCATGCGGGCCACATTTCTTGTGATTCGCTCACACGTGGCACCGCATCCGAGCATATATGACGCATAGTCGCCTAAAAATCGGCAATCGTCGTCACGTGAAGAGGCACCGCTATTCATAGTCGTCACAGTCGTCGTCATCATAGTAACGGTCATTATGCTCAATCTCAATAAAACGATGTTTCAATCCTGAAACCAAATTCTCTTCGTGATACAGGTAATAGAAAATCAATCCCAGTACGACTGCACCTACAATAATAATCCATAGAATCTTAGTCGTCATCATAAACTGTCAATTTTTTTAATCGCACAAAATAACAATATTCTCCCGGACAAAGTTATGTGCCGATTACGCTTTGTTTCGATAGCCGTGATTGACAATTTCGATAAGGGTTCTAAAAAATACCACCGCCATAATTGATGATTACGGCGGTGGCGGTGAACTATTTTATCGCAGAAAGGTTATTAGATGTAGAGAAGGCATTTTTCTGGCTTTATTAAAAAGCCAAATCCCAAAATGAAGATAGCCTTCTCCGCCCCCTTCCCCAATTACGGGGGAGGTGGCTCTTTTTATATAGGTATGCCATTACTTGGCGGCACTCCAGTGCTTCTCAAGACGAGCCTTCTCCTCAGCGGTAATGGGGATGATCGATCCGTGCTTGGGCGATGTGAAGTTGGTGATTTTCATCACGCCTTCATTGAAATGTCCGAGATTCTTGAATGTCTTGAAGTCGGTAGTTTCAGCAAATCCGAAGTTATTGGGACGAATGCTGAAAATGTCATACATCAGCACCCACTTGTCCTCGCCTATGCGCTTCCACACATTGGGAGCCTCGCAGGCACCGTCCTCAAAGTCAACCTGATCGGGAAGATATTCCCAGGGGCCGTTCACATTGTCGGAATAGGCGATTTTAATTCCACCGGGTTTCTCCTGTGCAACGTAAGCCATGCACCAGCGTCCGTCGGGCATACGCGAGATGTCGGCATCAAGCACCTCGATGTTTTCATCGGGATACTCCATCAGAAGCTTCGGCTCGGTAACAAGAGTAGTGAAGTCATCATCGGTATAGGCATAGTAGAGCTTCGAGCCTCCGTTGCCCATTCTCGATGTAAAGTAAATCATCATCTTACCCTCGACCGGGTCATATATAGTTTCGGGAGCCCATATACAGCCGGCATTGCCAAACTTCTCGGGATAAGTCTTGTCGATGCGCATGTTGCTGCGTGTCCAGTTGATCAAGTCGTAGGACTTCATCATTACAAGAGCCTGGTTGTTACCCCAGCCGTAATCCTCGGCAGGACGGTCCCACTGAGTTTCACGCAATCCGCGCTGCTTTGCAAATATGTGCAGGTCGGTCATGGCTAGATAGAATGCGCCATCGGGGCCACGCGAGATGTGCGGGTCGCGCACACCCTTCTGCTCGGCGATTGTGTCACCGGCAATTATGGGCTTACCGTCGTTAAGCGCAGTGAATGTGTAGCCGTCATCGCTCGTTGCCATGAAAAGGCCATGAGTGGGGTCGCTGAAGAAAACAAACAGATAGGCGCTCATTTCATCCTCCGTCGGCACATGACGGTCGGCGGCCTTGGCTCCGAATGCCAGGAGGCACAAGAGTGCCAATGCAAGACTGTGTAGTGATTTCATGTTTCTTACGTTTTAGTTAATTTATTAGGTTAAACGATTTTGGTTGAATATGCAAATGTAATGATTTTATTCATGCAAATTGACTTATCTTCACTTTTTATGTTAAAAAATAAATCCTTAACCCATCAGCAGGCACCGGCCGACAAAGTAAGACCTCATTCCACAAACGTTTGTTAAGAGCAGTTCCATTTTATTTCGCTAACTTTGCAAAAAGCATGAAGGTAGTACGCAACAACATAATCCCATTCGGTAAAGGCTACGGAGCCATCAATCTGTTTGGCATTCTGTTTGCCAAGCACAACATGGCCGTGACTCCCGAAGTCATCAACCATGAGATGATCCATTCCCGGCAGATGCGCGAGTTGCTCTTCCTGCCCTTTTACATCATCTATGTCGTCGAATGGCTTATAAATATTGTGCGTTACGGAGGCAACACCCGAAGAGCCTACTACAACATCGCATTTGAACGCGAAGCCTACCGTCACAGCAACGATCTCGACTACCTGAGTCATCGCCGTCACTTCGCCCAATGGCGCAAACAGTAGTCATTGCACAAAAAAGCCGAACCACCCTAAAGCGGTCCGGCATATATAAGCGGTACAAATCAAAATCAACGTATGAGAGCACGGCCGGCCCAAACGAGGAGTACACCGAGTACTACGCTCGCTGCAAGGTAAAGCACGCATGTCGACCACTCACCCTTGCTGCCAAGAACCCACATGTCATCGGCAAATGAAGAGAATGTAGTGAAACCGCCGCAGAATCCGGTAATCAACAGCACATTTTCGCCCGGAGTCATGACATGAGCTTTTTCAAGAAGACCGAAAAACAATCCGATGATAAAACAGCCTATGATATTCACCATGAATGTTCCCAGCGGGAAAGCGCCATGAAACATTCCCGAACACCATTTACCTATAAGATAACGGCCACAGGTGCCAACAAATCCACCTGCTCCTGCAATTAACATCGCCTTAATCATAATCGATAGTATTTATAAGTTATAAATTAAATTGTCATTAAAATAAATTCAATATTTTCAACGAACTTCGGCATACTATAGTTCAAAACTAACTGAAAATATTAACATGTCACCAAAAATTTAACATTTGTGTCTGACTATAAATATTTTTAGTCTATTTTTTTAATGATTATTATTATGATATTGCAATATTTTAGATTATCTTTGCTAAATACACTATTGGAGGTTTTCATAAACTTAAACTAATCATTAATATTTCCACATAAATGTTTGACCACAAAGCAAATAACAGGAACGGCAATTTTTATAGCCGCTCTAATTCCCCTCAAAACGGCACTATCGTGCCCGAAATGCACAATAAGAATGCCGGAAGCAATCCAAACGACCCGATGCGTCCCATTGGACCGGCCAACACTCAATATGAAAGGCCGGTAGTAGGATTCCTATACTCAATATCGCGTAAGGGAGTGGGCGAATACTGGCCTCTGCACCCCGGCACCAACACAATAGGCCGCAACGAAGGATGTGACATCGTGCTGAAAGAAGCCACCGTATCAGGCGAACACGCATTGTTGCAAATCAAGCAGATGGAATCGACCGGTGAGATTCTCGCGCAAATCAAGGACGCAGGCTCGGCCAACGGAGTATGGGTCGACAACAACGAGCTACGATTTGACTACTTCCAGTGCGAAAGCGGCAACATCCTGCGCATAGGCAAAAACTACTCGCTGCTGCTTATCCTTATAAACGCCAAGGAACACGGGCTGTCGGTGGCCGAAGAGTTTATCCCGACCGAAACATCAGGACCGATTCCCCCGATTCCCGGCGACAACAGCGACAAAACAGGAGGCTTCTACGACCACACCAACCGCAACACCGGCGGCACCGTGGGCATGGACGACGGAACATCAGGATTCAACGCAGGAGGCACCCAATTCCTCTAACTGAAACCCACAACGACATTAGCGGGCACATGAGCCACCGGGATGTGGCTTCACGTGTCATATCATTTCATTGACCAACATCATCCCAATTACCGATCATGGCAAAAATAATCATTCAAAGCTCCGAAGACAAGCTAAACGGGATACACTACGAAGTCGACACCAACCAGCAACCTCTTGGCGTAGGTGGTATGGGCCAGGTGTTTAAGGGAACGCGCATAGACTCCCGCACGGGAGTGGCTCGCGATGTAGCTATCAAATTCCTCTTTGACGACCTGTCGGCAGGAGCAATCGAACGCGCCCAACGCGAAGCATCTATACGAATAAGCAATGAGAACCTCATCGAGATGTTCGGCTTCATCACCGTCGAGGAGCCTGTAGGCAACGGCGGAGTGTGCAAGCGCTACCACGTAGTGAGCGAACTCCTGAACGGCGTGATGCTCCAGGACCTGCTTGAAGGCAACATCGTCGACAAGCAAGGACAAGAGGTGCCCTATGCAAGTCAGCTTTATGAACTGGCACAAAACGACCGCACTAAATTTGCCCTCGACATTTCCATAAATGTACTGTCGGGAATCATGGCACTGCACGACAAGGGATAAATACATCGCGACATCGACCCAAGCAACATATTCGTGACTTCCGATGGAAAGATAAAGATAATCGACTTCGGAATAGCAAAGCAAATAAATACACTCGGCACCCAGGACCGTCAGCTGACAACCGCCGGACAGTTCATGGGGAAAGCCGCCTACGCCGCTCCCGAACTCGTAGTGGGCGATGTCGTGCACCAGAACGCTACGACCGACATTTACGCCATAGGCATAATGCTGTTCCAGCTGCTCACGGGGCGCACCCCGTTTGAGGGAGCCACACATGAAGTCCTCGACATGCAGCTGCACAAGAGCATCCCGTTGAAGGATATCCAGAACAAGGAGCTGCGCAAGATAATCCAGAAAGCGACAGCCAAGAAACAGAGCGACCGCTATCAGTCGGCCGCCGAGTTCCGCGTGGCGCTTGAGAACATAGCTCGCAATCCCGACCAAAAGCCTAAGCTGAATTTTGCACTCATAGGCTCAGCGGCGGCAGCAGTGGTTGCGCTCATCATCGGCGTTTCAATCATGGCGGGAGGCGACTCCTCCGATGAACAGGCCGAAAACGCAGCCCCAATTGAAGAGATTGCAGCCATCGAGCCGGCAACGCCCGCCAAGCCCTACTCCATCAACGACCCCGTGACCAAGGACAACGCACAGGAGGCTGTGGAAAAGATCATGAGCGATGAAACCATCGGATTTGACCAGGCCAACAACGCCCTGCAGCAGGTCATAGCCCTCGGCGGCCCCACGGCATCGGAAGCCGCATGGATTTCAGGTCGACTCTATGCAGCCGACGACAAGGCTCTCCCCGGAAAATCCTACTCCGACCCGGCCTCTCCGCAAAAGGCATTTGAGATGAACAGCCTCGCCCTTCAGCTCGACAGCACCAATGTGCGTGCACTGTTTGAGATGGGACAAGCCTACCACGCCGGCGAAAGCCGCACCGGAGGCATGGTTGTGCGCGACCTCGACAAGGCCGCCTACTTCTACAACAAGTGCATCGATCAGGCCCGCAAAAACGGCGACATGGAGTTTATCAACAAAGCCACAATACGCCTTGAGCAGATAAAATAAAAGCGATTTGACACCATGACCCCAATAGTCCAACAAGGCAATCGGATATATCTTACGGTAGGGCGTGACATCTACTGGTATGACATAACCTCGCGCCCGCTCGGAAGCGGAGCCATGGGCACGGTATTCCTCGGCCGAAACCTCAACAACAACCATGACCTTGTGGCGATAAAGCTGGTCAAGTCGGAATACGCATCCATCCCCACCGTGCGCCGACGGGCCCGACAGGAGGGAAGTCTGCAATACGGCCACAACCACCTCATCGAGATGCTCGGCTACTGCGAGAACCATCCGGTCGAAGGCCCGCTCTTCATCGTAAGCAAATACATAAGAGGCATAACGCTCGACGACCATGTGGTGGACAACCTCAATCACCTGCCCGACAGGATAAACAAGATAATAGCCACGGCCTTTCCCGTGCTTGAGGCCCTGTCCTATCTGCACAAGAAAAACATCGTGCATCTTGACATAAAGCCGTCAAACATCATGGTGGAAACAGGCAACTGCAACATTCGACTGATGGACCTCGGCATTTGCAACGTGCGCAGCGCCACCGAGATAACATCGGCAGGCATTCTCGGCACGCCGGGATATGCCGCGCCCGAGCAGTACGTAAAACCCGGTGAGCCGCTCGACATCGACCCGCGCACCGACCTTTACGAGCTCGCCGTGACCTATTACGAGCTGTTGGGAGGCGACAAATCACTGACCAACCGTCAGGGCGACGACAATCCTCCGGCAATTCCCGGTGTCCCCAAGCCCATAATGCAAGTGCTCTACAAGGCTTTGCGCAAATCGCGCGACGACCGATACCCCTCGGCCGACGCCATGATTGCAGCGTTACGCAATGCTCTCGCACCCGCCAGGCCATGGTATGTTCGCCTGTTTCAAAGTTAATCCTATAGAACTCATTATCATACACAATCGTAAATAATGGTACAATTCAACACAAAATATCCGGCTGAAGGCTACGCCGAGTCACGAATCGGCGGACGCAGCGAGAACCAGGACACCTGTGCCTATGTCGACACTCCGCTGGGACTTCTGGTTCTTGTGTGCGACGGAATGGGCGGAGGTCCCGGCGGAAAGACAGCGTCGATGCTCGCCGCCAAGACCATTTCCGACACTCTCCTCGCCACGAAGCCCGACGACGACCGCGAGCTGATGATCCTCAAGGCCGTCAAAGCCGCGCATAAAGCTCTTTTCGATGCAGTAGAGGCCAATCCACAGCTAAAAGGGATGGGCACAACCGTTACGCTGCTGCTCCTCAACGAGCAGTCGGCGATGGTGGCCCACGTAGGCGACAGCCGAATATACCAATTCCGCAACGGACACCGCGTATTTCGCACAACCGATCACTCAATGGTAATGGACATGGTGAAGCTCAAGCGCATCAACGAAGAGCAGGCGCGAGTGCATCCGCAGTCCAATGTCATCACTCGTGCACTCGGACACGGCGAAAGCCCCGTCCCCGACATCGAGGAGCTTCCCTACCTTAAAGGCGACCGTTTTGTGCTGTGCACCGACGGTATATGGGGAGCCATGCCCGAAAAAGAGCTTATAAAGATAATAGGAGGTGTGAGCAATCCCGCCGGAGCCGTTGAAGAAGCAGTCGTAAAAATCGACGACATCGGAGCAAGCGAAGGCGGTCACCATGACAACCTCACAATAGCCATAGTAAATACAACTTCTAACTCTATATTGAAAATTCCCATGTCACCAACTGTGAAAAAGCTGTTGATAGCACTTGCCGCCATTGCGGCCGTCAGCGTAATACTTAACATCGTACTGCTTACCCGAGGCTCAGGCAAGGATAAGGAGAAGCAGGAAACGCCGGTGACGGTAACTGCCCCGGCACAAATCGAGCAGGCAACAATCGACTCAATAATAGAGGTGAGAATGCGCGAGCTTGAAGCCAAGAATCGTGAGCAGCTCGACCAAATCGACAAGATGCTTAAGGACAAGAAAGTTGAGGAAGCCACCAAGTCAATAGGCAACTCTCTTGAAAACCTCAAGGTGCTCGAAAAACTCGATCAGCTTATCGCCCAGCTCAACAAGCTCATGGAAATGAAAGCGGGCAAGGACAAAAAGGCTGAAATAAACAAAACCATCAACCAAGTGAAGGAACTCACCCCACAGCTCGAAGCATTGAAAGTGCCTCAGGCCGACATCAATTATGTAGTCACCGAACTGGGAAAGGAAATATGCACCCGCAATCCGTCGGAAAAAGGCGTTAAGGGCCAATATACATTAATAACCAAGCGCATGCGTCAGATACAAAGCGCCATTCGCACTCATTAATCACAACATCCAATCATGAAAGTAATTACCATAGGACGCGACCCCGAATGCAATATCGTGCTCGATGACAACCTCATAAGCCGCCGACACGCAGTGCTGCGCCTCCACGGCACCGGAAAAATCGAGATTATCGACTATAGCAGCAACGGAACGTTTATCAACGGAACCCGAATTGTCAGCAACACCCCGTTAAAGATACATCGCAAGGACGCAGTGTCATTCGCCCATGCCAAGACCCTTGACTGGAGCCAGATTCCCGACCCGTCACGTAAGCCTCGCATGATCATCCTCATTGTGTTCATTGCCTCGGTGCTCGTCACTATTGCAGGAATCGTGGTGTCGCATCTGCCGGCAAGTAAATCCGATTCCGGTGCATCGCAGGACATCGAGGTCTATGAAAATACCGAGCAACCCGCTCAGGGCAACGGCAATGCTACCGCCAAGCCCGACGGCACAACCGCCCAACCTGAAAAACCTAATCAGGAAGAAGCATCGTCAAGCGACATAAAACTGGCTCCCGACTCCCGCATTCTCAATGAAGTCGACCGCAAGAAGCGCGAACAGATTGAACGCGAGAAGAAGAAAAAAGAGGAGGAGGCCAAGCGCAAGCAGGAAGCTGAAGCAAAGGCCAAGAAAGAGGCCGAAGCTGCAAAAGCCAAGAAAGAGGCACCCCGCCGTCGCGGCACAATGTAACAATGAAAAAACAAAATAAACCAATAACATAAAAAAGCTATGAAACTTTTTAAAATCGGCAGCAACTCAAAGTGTGACATAGTGCTTAATTCGCCCTATGTAAGCGGACTTCATGCCGAACTCACTTCTCTACCTGAAGGCAACTTCATCCTGGAGGACAAAAACAGCACCAACGGAACAACCGTAAACGGTAAAAAAATCGAAGGCGCTAAGGAAATAACCGTAGTAAGAGGCGACAAAATCGTATTTGGCGACACGCCTTTGAACTGGAACGCCATCCCCCAGCATGAAAAATTCACTGATTGCAAAAAGGTTCTCAACATCGGCTCCAACTTCCGTAACGAGCTTCAGATTACCGATCCCTATGTAAGCCGCTATCACGCCATCCTGAAAATCGACAAGAATGGCAAGCCCTACATCAAGGACCTCAAGAGCAAGAACGGAGTGCTGCTTAACGGAATAAAGATACCCGCCAATCAATGGGTGCCCCTAAAGCGCAAAGACACTGTAAACCTTGGCAACATCGACATCACCGACCAAATCAAGGGAGTGATTCCCGTTCCGTTCCCATGGCTTAAGATTGTGGCAGCCGTGGTTGTCGCAGCGGCTGTACTGGTAGGAGGATATTTCGGATACAGGGCTATTGACGGAGTCGGCGGCGGCATTGGCGGTGCCAAACCTACCATCGCCGATGTTCGCACCTCGGTAGTATACGTGACTGCATCATTCCAGCTTAATACCCGTTTTGAGGACTGCCCGATACATCCTGAAATATGGAATGCCGTCATAAGGGCTCATTATCCCAACATCGGCAACTGTGATACCGGCGAACTTCCCGTACAAATTCAAAGCTACAGCGCAACAGCGTTCTTCCTCGACCGCGAAGGTCGCATGGCAACCAACCGCCACGTAGCATCGCCGTGGGAGCTTGAATATCTCCCGGCAAGCGAAAGAGCTGAGATTAGAACCGAAATGGAGAAAATGGTCAATGAGCAACTGCCGCTTGAAATCAACCAGGTGGGACGTGACCTTGTCGACACCTACAATGCGGCCTATCAGATGAGCCCGACCAAATTCATGCTTTGGGGCATGATCTATACCCAGGCCCAGAATCTCTACGCACAAGGCAAGATTTCCGATTTTTACGGCTACATCGACTCCCTTATTCGTCAGCTTAAGAACTGCAAGCGTTCGATTACCGGCAATATGCTCTCGATATCGGTAGGATATGCAGGCATCAACTATACTCATGAGGATGAATACGACCGTTGCGATGTTGTCGCCGTGTCGCCTTCCGACGATATGGACATAGCCATCCTGCAGCTCAACAAGAAGCGCACTCCCGACATTGTCAAGTTTGTATTCTCACCCGAGAACTTCTTTACCGGCACTCTCGAACCCCAGAAGGACAAGCTCATGTGGATCGGCTATCCTCGCGGCAACATGATGGCTCGCGACCAGATAACCCACTCAATCGAGCCCCAGATACGCAACACAGTTTGCTCAAAGGTTCCGAGCAAATACTCGTTTGAGTTCCAGGGCGAATCACTTGGAGGAGCCAGCGGCTCACCCATCTTCAATGCCGAAACATTCCAGCTCGTAGGTGTACTGTGGGGTGGATACACTACCGGTGCCACTTACGGTCTTGCCTGCCAGGCCAAGTATCTTAAGCGATTGTATGACGAAGAAGTAGGTAATATATGATAAAGCGTCTGTTTCTTTTTACTATTCTAATAACTGCAGCAGTTTCGGTCAGCGCCGAAACTGCTGTATGGTCAGTATTGCCCGAGTACAACGGCATCACCCGTCTTAGCGATGACCTGTTTATCGTCGAGAAAGGTGCGCGCTCGGCAATAATCGATGCAAGCGGCAAGGAGGTCATACCCATGACACTCGACTCCATCACCCCCATGGTCGACGGCAAGTCGCTCCTGCTCACCCGCGACGGCAGTGACTTCCGTCTGCGTAGCATCATATTTGAAAATCAGCGCATAGTCAATGTCGATGGCGAATACTTTGTAGGCGACTATCCCTTCTTCTCCGAAGGCATGCTCCCCGTCTACAACAAAAAGGGTTACTATGGCTACATCGACGATGAAGGACGGCTTGCAATTGACTTCAAGTACCGAAACATACATCCGTTTTCCGAAGGTCTTGCTTCGGTAAGCAAGATATCGACAGGCGTGTTCGGTTCAGTAAAGAACAAGGTCAGCGACCTTGCCAACAACATTGCAAAACGAAAGACACGTGTCTACTTCATCGACATGCACGGTAAAGAGCTTAAGCTCCAGAAGGACATAGGCAACATCACCATGGGCAGTACGTTTCTCAACGGCGAAAGCGTCGTAGAGGACACCAAGGGCAACTTCTTCGTCATCAACACCCAGGGCCGAATGATAAAGCGTCTTGGCAGTGAGGATCTCACCTTCGACGACCGGTATTCGGTAGTAAGCGATGACGAAACGCCACAGCCCGTAAAGACTTCGGGTCCCCAGCCGTTCCTGGACAACCGTAAGTACGGTTATCGCTCGGCTAAAGGCGGCGTAGTCGTTGTTCCCCAGTTCAATTACGCCTATCCGTTTGAGAACGGTCACGCCATTGTAAAGAGCGGTGCCTTCTGGGGTATCCTGGCTTTGAGCGACGGTAAATTTGATGTCACAAAACGCATCGTTGTAAAACGCCGCAAAAATGTCGACGAAGTGGTTGAATACAATGTCACCGTTCCCGCCGGATATGCCGACACACCGTTGTCGATGGTAATAGATGCCGACGGACAGAAGAGTGAGGAAACTTCGGAATCAGGAGCCACACGACAATTCAAGATAAAGACTCCGGAATCTGACTACAAGCTCTACCTCATGTCGTCCAACCTGATTCTGTGGTCGGCCAATGAGGATGTGCAGACCAAGATGGAAACAGCCGACATGATGCGCATTTCGGTTTCAAAGAGTTCAAAGGCCGACAAAAACGACCGCGCTCCCATAACCGTGCGCATCAGCAATCCCACCGACGAGGAAGTGACGATTGAAGTGAAGGTCACCGGTGAAAAACTCACCCCTGTCACCAAGACTTTGACCATCCCCGAAAAATCATCGCGTTCGATACACACCGCCTTCAACAATGTCACTGAGGCTTCATCCAAAACAGTGGCCGTGAGCATCGAGGGAAAGACATCGTACTTCAAGGTGAATCCCGTCACTCCATTTTTTGTAGATTTTTAAACTTATTCAAAACATGAAGACAATATTATCCGTAATAACACTGGCATTGGCCACCTCGGTTGCTTTTGCCGCCGACTTTGACGATGCGCTCAACTATGAAACCATCACATTGAAAAGCGGCGATAAAGTGTCGGGCTACATTGTTAGTCAGAATAACTCGGAGTTCTTCACGTTCAAGCCTGTGGAGCAGTATGTCGAAGCCGATACGTGTATCGCCGACACGGCAGTTGTAGAGGTGGTGCCGCTTGACATGGCGGTAGCCGATTCAACTGTGGTTGAGTGCGACAGCGTGGCCGAGGTCGTCGTTGTCGAGCCTGTCGATTTCTCATTGGTCGATTCAGTGGAAGTTGTCGAGGCGGTTGATAATCCGTCGGAAATCCGATTGAATTGGGACGATGTAAGCTATATCGAGCGCAACACCTCGCTGGGCGGCATACTCGATGTAATAGTGCTTGGCGACAATACCGAGTATGTAGGTTACATCATCCGCAACAACCCCGTAAGCGGCATCCGATTCAAGACACTCGACAACAAAGTCCACATGTTGAAATGGGATGACATCGTCATCTACAGCCGTCGTCCGCTCGACCCCGAAAAGTCCATTTTGAGTCAAAGCCCCCTCATTTCGACCTACACATTTGCCGGATTGAAACCCCTTGAGGGACTTATCGTGGAGCAAGACTACGAAACCGGACTTATAACCATCGAAACAACCGATGGCTCGGTTCAGCGCAATTCGGCAAGAATCACCAACATAACCAACAGGCCCAACGAAAACCTATACACTCCTAAACGCAAAACCACCAAGCGCAAAGCGGTGTATTGATTGCCATTGATTATAAAGAGATCTAAATTCAATATCAGAGAGAGAGAAGGGCGCAGCTGCATCACGAGCGGTTGCGCTCTTTTTTTAATTGCCCCCATTCCAACATAAATATGTCGTAGTGTGTTTTTTCTATAGGACAATTTTTAAACACAAACGCCATGACTGATATTAAAATCAAAAGAGCTTACGAAGAAGCCGCTCCTGCCGACGGCTACAGAATACTTGTTGACCGATTGTGGCCCCGTGGAGTCAGCCACGAAAGACTTGACTGTAAACAATGGGCCAAGAACATCGCGCCGTCAAACGACCTGCGCGAATGGTTTCACGAGGACCCCGACCATCGCTGGAATGAATTCATGACGCGTTATCGCGATGAATTGAAGGCATCGCCCGACTTCGTTCCGTTTGTAAATGAGATATCGCAATATCCGGTTGTAACTTTTGTATACGGGGCACATGACGAGCTCCATAACAACGCAGTAATTCTGCGCGATGAGTGCATTGTGGCACTCGACATAACGCCAATTAACAAAATTAATGAAAATATTGTTTGATTGAGTTATAATAACTAAATTTGTATATTCCGCTCCTGTGAGCCTTTTAACTTTAAACCATCATTATAAATACCGCGACAATGAAGAAAATAATTTTGTCATGTGCCTGTGCCATGCTGCTTGCATTTCCCATGGAGGCACAGAAAAAAAGCGCAGTTTCATTCGACTCCTATGAATGGAACTTTGGCAAAGTCAATGCAACCGAAGGGGCTGTATGCCACACTTTTACGTTAAAAAACAAATCAAAGGAACCGGTAAGCATCAGCAAGGCCATACCCAGCTGCGAATGCATATCGGCACAATACCCCACCACCCCGATTGCTCCGGGAAGCACCGCCGAGGTGATGGTTGTGTTCACTCCCGCCAAATCCATCGGTAAAAGCTTCCGCAGCGTGGAGCTTCTCGACGACAAGGGCAAGACACTTGGTGCGCTGTCGGTAGAGGCTGTAGTGAACGAAGGGGCTACACCCGCCACCTACTATCCGTTCCGCAATCCGAAATTATCCAATGCGGAGCGTGTTGAAAACCTCATCTCACTGCTCACCCCCGAAGAGAAAGTGGGATTGATGATGAACAAGTCGATATCAGTCGACCGCCTCGGCATCCCCTCCTATAATTGGTGGAGCGAAGCCTGCCACGGAGTGCGTCAGGACGGCTACACCGTATATCCGCAGCCGATCGGCATGGCCTCGGCTTTCAGCCCCGAGTTGGTCTATAACGTATTCTCAACCGTTTCCGATGAGGCAAGAGCCAATTGGAACCGTTCCGACCACGACATCTTCAACGTGCCCATGGGCGTAATCTACTACCCCGGCAATCCCGAACTTACATTCTGGTGTCCCAATGTCAACATCTTCCGCGACCCGCGTTGGGGACGAGGACAGGAAACCTGCGGTGAGGACCCCTACCTGAATGCAGTGTTGGGTGTGCAGACCGTGCTTGGAATGCAGGGCAACGACGACCGCTACTTCAAGACTCATGCTTGCGCAAAGCACTATGCCGTACACAGCGGTCCCGAACCGTTGCGTCACACCTACAATGCCTCGGTATCGATGCGTGACCTGTGGGAAACCTATCTCCCCGCCTTCAAGGCACTGGTTCAGAAAGGTAACGTGCGCGAAGTAATGTGTGCCTACAACCGTTACGAAGGAAAGCCTTGTTGCACAAGCGACCGATTGCTCGTCGACATCCTGCGCCGCAAGTGGGGATATGACGCAATCGTATTGACCGACTGCGACGCCATCAACAACTTCTACAACAAGGGTCAGCACGAAACTCATCCCGATCCACTGTCGGCATCGGTCGACGCAGTGCTCAACGGCACCGACCTGGAGTGTGGAAAGGTGTTCATGGTTCTCACCGAAGCCCTGGATAAGGGAATGTTGGACGAGAGTGTTCTCGACAACCATCTGCGCAAAACACTCATGGGACGCTTTGAACTCGGTATGTTTGACCCCGCCGACATGATTCCGTGGAGCAACCTCGGTCCCGAGGTAATCAGCAGCGAAAGCAATCATGAACTTGCCGTTCAGGCCGCACGCGAATCAATGGTGCTGCTCGAAAACAACGGTGTGCTTCCGCTCTCCAAGAGTATCAAGACAATCGCCGTTGTAGGCCCGAACGCCGACGACACTTCAATGCTCAACGGTAACTATGGCGGTACACCCACCGAAGCTCACACCCGCTCGTTGCTCGAAGGCATACGCGCTGCATTGCCCAACACCAAGGTCATCTACAAAAAAGCTTGCGAGCTGGCCGACGAATACTCTACAATTCCCCACCTTCAGGAGTTCAACGACGGCAAAGGCGTATTCGTAGAGTTCTACAACAATGACAACCTTAGCGGAGAACCCGCCAAGACCGACTACTACGACAAGATTGACTTCTCTACATTCGGAGCATGGGGATTTGCCCAGGGCGTAAGCAAGGACACCTTATCGGTAAGAATATCGGGCAGCTACAAGGCTCCATTTACCGGCGATATGCAATACACTCTCGCAACCGACAACGGATACGTACTCAAAATCAACGGTGAGGTTGTCGACAGCGCAGCCGCAGGATCATCACGACGCGGATTCGGATTTGGACGCGGTGCCGTCGACTATAAGTCATTCCCCGTAAAAGAGGGTGAAACCTACGATGTAGTCATCGAATACAAGCATGGCAAATCCAACTTCGCAATGTTGCGCGGCGACATCTGCCAGCGTCAGTTGGTTGAATTTGACGATGTAGCCGACGCTGTAAAGGATGCCGAGGCAATCATTGTCATAGGCGGTATCTCGGCACGCATGGAAGGTGAAGGCGGCGACAAGGCCGACATTGAGCTTCCCAAGGTTCAGCAGCGACTGTTGCGCGCAATGCACGCTACAGGAAAGCCCGTCGTAATGGTTAACTGCTCGGGATCGGCAATCGCTTTCGGCAGCGTGGAAGGACAATATGACGCTCTGCTTCAGGCATGGTATCCCGGACAGGGTGGTTCGCAGGCTTTGGCCGAAGTGCTCCTCGGCGACTATAACCCCAGCGGAAAGCTTCCCGTTACGTTCTATCGCTCCAACGACGACCTGCCCGACTTCCTCGACTACAGCATGGACAACCGCACCTACCGTTATTTCCGCGGCAAGGCTCAATATCCGTTCGGTCACGGACTCTCCTACACCAGCTTCGATTATGGAAAGGGTCGTCTGTCAAAGTCATCGATGAAGTCCGACGGCAAAGTTACGCTCACAGTGCCCGTGACAAATACCGGCGACCGCAAGGGTGACGAAATCGTACAGGTCTATGTCAAGGCTCTGGACTATCCTGAAGCTCCCATCAAGTCGCTTCGCGGATTCCAGAAACTCTCTTTGGCACCCGGCGAAACAGCCAAGGCTTCTATAACTCTCGACGGCGAGGCATTTGAATACTACGATCCCTCTATCGACGAACTGTCGACCCGCCCGGGACGCTATCAGATTCTCTACGGATGCTCGTCACGTGACGAAGATCTACAGTCTATCGACTTTGTAGTGAAGTAACAATTCACTTTTTATAACAACACAGTCCCGTATCGACACCTGACATCACGGAGGTCGATACGGGATTTTTTCGTAACTTTGCATCATGGCAGAAGTGATAAAATTGCCGGCTTCACAAAATCCACGTGTGCCGGAACCCCGATTCCCATTCCGTCATCTGGTGCCGCTACAAATGCGGTTCAACGACATCGACATGCTCGGTCACCTGAACAACGGAGTGTATATAGCTTTTTTCGATCTTGGCAAGAGCCGTTACTTCCTCGACATAATGCCCGATGGCGTCGACTGGAAGCACATCAACATTGTAGTAGCCAACATAAACTGCGACTTCCATGCACCCACCTATATATATGAGGAAATAGGTGTCGTGACAACCGTTACCGAAATGGGCGAAAAAAGTTTCGTCATGGAACAGCGCATCGTCAACACCAAAAGCGGCGAAGTAAAGTGCGTAGGGCGAACAGTCATGGTGGGATTTGACATCGCCACGGGACATTCGGCACCTATCGAACAGAAATGGATTGACGCAATTGAACGTTACGAAGGACGAAAACTTTAGAATGAACCGAACTCTCTACGTAACCGACATGGACGGCACCCTGCTCGACGACACCAGCAGGGTAAGCCCCGAATCGGCCGAAATAATAACCGACCTTACACGACGTGGCGCCTTGATAACCGTTGCCACAGCCCGCACTCCGGCCACGGTAAGTCCGCTGCTTGCCCACACCGTGACATCGCTTCCGGCAATAGTCATGACCGGAGCCACCTTGTGGGACCGCAACTCGATGCGTTACATCGACACCCGGTTCATATCGCCCGAAACATCACGACTCATACGCGCTGCCGCCGACCGTCACGGTGTAAATCCGTTCATATACACATTCGACGACAAAGGCATGCTCACAGTCTACCATAACGGCGAGCGAAGCATCCACGACGACAAGTTCATCAACGAGCGCATGAAGTTACCCCTTAAACGCTTCCACATCGATGAACCGGCGGGAATGAATCAGTCAATCCCCAACACCGTGCTCTTCTTCGCCATGGGACCCTGCGAACGCATAAATGCTCTTGCCGACGACATTCGCCGGTCAATCGACTGCTCGGTCAGCAACTATGTCGACATCTTCGGCAAGGATGTGGGCATCATCGAGATATTCGCACCCGAAGTGAGCAAGGCCAATGCCGTGAAGCGTCTTGCCCGTGACATCAATGCCGACCGCGTAGTTGTGTTCGGCGACAATCTCAACGACCTCCCCATGATGCGGATAGCCGACCTGTCGGTTGCCGTGGATAACGCATTGCCCGAAGTGAAAAATGCCGCATCGACAGTCATCGGACCAAACACCTCCCACTCGGTAGCCCGATTCATAGCCGAAGACTTCGAGCGAATGCAATAATACTCACGGCTCAGCCGTTGTTATTACATCATGGCCGACATTTACGACAAGCGACGCTACGGCACAATGGCATTCCTTGCCGTTGCAATAGCTCTTGTCGCAATATTCCTCTACATCTCCAACCGAATCGTACGCGAACTTGCCGCCCAGGAGCGCGAGCGCATGGAGATATGGGCCGACGCCACGAAAGCAATTGTCGCCCCCGAAACCGACAACAGCGACATAGCCCTCCCCGGCTCGGCCGACATCGATTTCCTGTTACGCATAATCGAGGGCAACCGCAACATCCCCGTATTGCTCACCGACAGCGACGACAACATCCTCCTCTACCGCAACTTCAATCTGCCGGAACCGGTCGACACTCTTCAGCCCTACTCTATTTCCGAAAGAAACAGCAAGTACCTCAACGACAAACTTGCTTCGATGAAGAAAACCAACAACATCATACACATCACCATCTCCCCCGACAACGAGCAGATGCTATACTACGAGGACAGCCGGCTGCTGAGAATGCTCAACTACTTCCCCTACATCATGCTGGTTGTAATGCTGCTATTCATCACTGTCGTCTACTATGCCGTGACATCAACCAAAAAGGCCGAACAAAACCGGGTGTGGGTGGGACTCTCCAAGGAAACAGCCCATCAGCTCGGCACACCCATATCGTCACTTATGGCATGGATCGAGCTGCTGAAAAGCCGTGACATAGACCCGACCGTCACCGAGGAGATGGACAAGGATGTAAACCGACTGTCGACCATAGCGTCACGATTCGGCAAAATCGGCTCACGCCCCGCCATGACCCCGGTCGATGTAAACACAGCGGTATCCAATGCCACCCGATACATGGCCGCCCGCATATCAAGCCGCATCGCCTTGAAAGTGAATCTGTGTCAGCATCCTCTCATTGTTTCAATGAGCGCACCGCTGCTTGAGTGGGTCATGGAAAATCTCATAAAAAATGCCGTAGACGCCATGAAAGCCGACGGAGTAATCACCGTGACCACATCACGCACTCCCCGATATGCGCTGATCAGCGTCAGCGACACAGGCAAAGGCATTCCTCACAATCATTTCAAGAAAATATTCAATCCCGGCTACACCACCAAGAAACGCGGTTGGGGACTCGGCCTTACGCTCGCAAAGCGCATCGTCGAGCAATACCATCACGGACACATATATGTAGCGTCGTCGGATCCGGGCAAAGGCACCACGTTCAACATCGAGCTTCCCGTGTCACACCCGGGTGATGCGCTTCTGTAGCGGATACCACAGGAAGCCTCTCACCTCCACATCGGGATAGATTTTTGAAATCAACCTCATATACCCTTTCACCTGCCTTATATATCCTGAAGGCTCTTCCTCGCCAAATTTATAGTCGATGACATCGATCGTGCCTTGCGAGGTCCACACCACCCTGTCGGGACGGTAATTTCGCACACCGTCACCCGTTGGCACGGCAATGGTGCTCTCGCGCAACAGTCGGCGATAACCCTCAAACCACTCATCAACCCGTTCGTCGGAAAGTGCTTCCGACAGCTCGGCAATATATCCGTCAATCTCGTCGTCATCGATAAAGCCGCGTGCGGCACGACGGCGCACGGCGCGCTCCACATCACTGCGGTTACGCACTCCGCTCATTATCGAATGTAGCACGATGCCTCGTCGGCGCGGACGCTCCATATCCTCAAGATCCTCTATTCGGCTCATCTCCCATATTCCCTCGTTGTCGTAGGAATAGTAGGCCGGCATCTCCACCATCGGTTCTTTCCGCTCTTCCGCTTTATGATCTACCGCCTCGCCAAATTCAAAGAGGTCACAGGAGTCAACATGATTCTTCAACGGGGCAAGCAATCCGGGCAACGGTTCATTGTTGCTGCAAAATGCAGCATCGGCCACTGAAAAAGCGTTGGCGAGCAGAAAATCGGTCGTAGGCAACGATGTACCGTCGAGCTGCTCGCTCTTAATCTTCTTCACCGGCGTGTAGTAGAACATCAGTTCGTTTACCGCACGCGTGCATGCCACATAGAGCAGGTTAAGCCTGTCGACATATTTTTCCGAAACAATCTCCTTATAGCGCGAATCAAACATGGTGCCCTCAAGAGCCTTGCCGACCGACAACGGCACAAACGGAGGCACGCAATCCTTGTCAAATCCGTCACGCACAAAGTCGTCAATAAGACTACCCTCGGCGTTACGTGTTCCAAACCACGCTATATCCGACTGACGGTTGTGAGGCAATCCGCAAAACGGTATGTGCACACACGGGAATTCCAGTCCCTTGGACTTGTGTATCGTCATCACCTTTATGGCATCGAGCGAAGCCGGAGTCGACAGCTTGCTTGAGCATCCTGTAGCATCCCACCACTTTATGAATGAATGTATATCGGCATCGGCATGTGAACAGAAGTCTATCACCATGTCCTGAAACGCGCACACATATACATTCTCACGGCTCAATGTATCAGCATCGACATAACGGCCTATAATTCTCTCCACAAGCGACGGAAGATTGATGCATGTCATGTCGGCAGCCTCCATGGCAAGTTCATCGGGTGTGTCGTCGACAAATGCCCGCTCAAGCGCACAGGCTGCGTCGTCGCCTTCCGACGAAAAATATTCGTATCGGTTGACCAACCGCGCTATGAGCTGTTGCGGCGTCGGTGTTTCGCCGTCAAGGGGCTGTCGGGCATCGATGAAGCGCAACACGCTGACAATCTTTCGCACCGACGGAGCTGCACTTATCGCCAGTGAATCGTCGCTCAGCACCCTCAGATTGCGGAGTTCTTCATCCTCAAGCTTAGCTTCAAGCAGCCGTTCAATGACTGCGCTTCCCTGAGTCCACTTGTGTACCAGCACTGCTATATCGCCCTGACGGTAACCCTGTTTCAGCTGACGCTTTATCTCCTCCACCATGTCGTCGAGAGCATCGTCCCCACACGGGATAGCCTTGACATAACCCTTCATCTCCTTTTTGGCGATGTTCTGCACCACTCCCGCATAATGGTCAACGACCTCCTTCAGCTCAATGCGTGACATCAGAGCCGTGAACAGGGTGTTGTTGAATTGCACTATCTCACGCGCACTACGCCAATTGGTGTTCTCCTCGACACTGTCGCCAAACAGACGACTGTCACGCTCAAACTCCTTGGGAACATCATAGCTCAGCAACTTCGGGTCAGAATTGCGGAACCTGTATATCGACTGCTTTTCATCACCTATTATCAGATTGTCATTGCCTGTCGAAAGGCTCTCTCTCACAAGTGCGCCAAGGTTGATCCATTGAAGGCGCGATGTGTCCTGAAACTCGTCGATAAGGAAGTGACGCAGCCTCACTCCCATTCGCTCATAGATGAACGGTGCCTCCTCCTGATTTATGATTCGTCGCAATATATCGTTGGTGTCGCTGAGCACTATCGAGTTGTTCTCCTTCTGCACCTCCAGCGCATGATGCACTATATCGCCTATGAGTCCGAGATTATAGACATTGGCGCGCATCAGCTTATAGGTGTTGTAACGCTTTGTCAACGCTATGCAGTCATTCAGCAATCTCCCTATGGCATCGTCAAGGTCGGCCGAGAAAAGCTGTGCCTGTCTTACCTTGTAACGGGCATCGGGATTGGCAGCCGCCTTAATCACCGTCATGTTGAGATCCCTCACTCCACCGATGCTCCACTCTCTCAGTCGGTTCATCAAATGATAGTTGACACTGCCCGCGAGGCCCTCACGCTCGATTGCCTCACACACTCGGGTCGCCTCGGATGAAATAACCTTCGGAATCTCCGTGATTTCGCTGTTAAGTTTCTTGGCAAACTCCGATATCTTGTTTTTGTCGGCAAGATAATCCTGAATCTCCTTGGCGTTCAGCTTATACACTTCCGACAAGGCACTATTCACAAAATCCACGAGCTCGCCGTTAAATCTCGATCCGCGGTTGAATATGTTATAGGTTTCCCCGGCCTCTATCTTCGACAGCATGTACTGTTCGAGCCAGGCGATGAGCATGCGCATGTCGCCGCTTCGTCGCGACTCCTCGGGGGTGGCGCGGTTTATCGACGACAACATTTCGCTCACGCCTATGGCTATGGCGTTCTTTTCATTAAGTTCCACCTCGTAGTTGCCGGTAAGTTCGGCTTCGCGGGCAAATGTACGCAACACCGTCTGAAAAAAAGCATCGATGGTGCTCACATTGAAAAAGCTGTAGTCGCCGAGGAGTGAAAAGAGTGCATCGCGGGCTGCATTGGCAAGCTGCGTCGAGTCACACCCGAGCTCATCACACAACCGCGCCTCATAGTCGCTCCGGCCTCCCTTCACGGCATCGACATGCGCAAGCATAGCGAGTTGCTGCACGATGCGCCGCTTCATCTCGTCGGTGGCCTTGTTGGTAAACGTTATGGCAAGTATCGCGCGATGACGCTTCCTGTCCGATGCAAGTCGATAATTTCCCTGTTCGTCGCCGACGCCGAGCAGTAGCTTTATATAATTATAGGTGAGCGTATAGGTTTTGCCCGAACCGGCCGATGCCTTGTGGATATTGAGCATTTATATGTAATGACGGGTTATATGATTCGGCCTTTGTAGCCCAATGAATTAAGCGCGGCAAGCACATCGTTGCGACGGTCGCCCTGGATGAGTATCTCTCCGCCGCGTGCCGAGCCGCCTGTGGCAAGCTTGCGTTTCAAAGCCGAAGCCAATTCGGCCAACTCGCTGTCACTCCCCGTAAATCCAGTTATTATGGTCGCCTTCTTTCCTCCGCGTCCCTTCTTCTCCAATATGATGTCGAGCCTGTCGGCACTGACGGCAGCCGGGCGTGTATCGGCATTTTCGGCCGACACATCATTGTCGTCACCTTCAGGCAGGTCGGGATTACGGTCGAGGAAATCCTGCAAGACCGATTGCAAATCAATGTTCATGGCTTTTAAGGTATCATGTATGAGTCATCGTCGGGCACTACCAACAACGTGTCGCCCTGCTCGTCAATTTCAGGCACTGCGGTGGTGCTGCGCACTATCGACGACAGCAACACTACTTGTGCCATCTCGTCGACACCGAGTCGGCTGTAATAATCTATCGCTCCCGCCGAGTCACATTCAAGGGAGTGCATATAGGCCTGACGGGCATACTCCACATTGTCGTCACGGTCGGTGTGGTCGGCAAGCTGCATGTAAAGTATGGCAAGTTCACACAAATCCTCTACTTCTACATTGGAGTCGTCACTCTCGACCGCATTGCGCACCTCGTCACACATGCTCTGCGCCGAAGCAAAGTCATTGTTCTCAATCAACAGCCGTGCACCGGCAAGATTCTCGGTGGTAGTTGCGGCGGTACATCCGGCAAGCATCACCACGAGCAGGCTAAATAGCACAATGTGAAGTTTCATAGAGTGTATATTCATAAATTTCGGTTATTGTTGTCAATCTTTATCGGGAGTCACCTTGCGATGGTAGAGATATTCGATGCCGTCCTTGGCAAGTGTAAGGCTCAACTCGTCATGTCGCGTTATAAGTCGTGAATATTTAGGCGTGACATCACCGAGAACCGAAGTGTCGCCCTCGGTCACGATTTTCGTAACATCATTGTCGATTACAAGCGAATCGTTCACGACATTCCATGTACCAGGTACCTCTATAGTCAACACATCGGGCTTTATGGCTCGCATCACCGATGTCCCGTCGTCGTTCAATTCAAGCACGGGAGTGTCATCCGACAGCTCGTTATTATAGTAAACACCCACTATTTCACGCGCTTCAGGCGACAAGCCACTACACGACGACAGCAGTAATGCTGACATGAAAGCTGAACACGAATATTTCATTAATGACCTGAATATTTTGTTATCTATCGCAAATTTAAGAAATTTTCCGTTTACACAATTATTTATCGGCAGTAATTTTTCCATCCTCATCGCGACAAATGTCCGTAAACCTCGGCAGTGCGTGCGGCTATCGCATCCCAGTCGTAACGTGACATGTCGTAACAGCGTCGCCGCGGAGCCACACCGAGCTTGGTGTCGATAAGCCGGGCAAGATCGTCACAGTCGCCTCGCTTGAAAAAGTCGGAGCCGTCGAGCTCACTCAGCCGGTTGGCTCTGATGTCGCTCACCGCCACATCAAGGCCATAGCTCATCGCCTCAAGCAGTGCAATGGGCAAGCCTTCATGATAGGACGGCAGCACGAATAAGGCCGAATGTGACAGCAGCTGTTGCAGAGGCTCTCCCGAAACGTATCCCGGCATTACCACTCCGGCTTCGACGGCCATATCCTTCAGCTCGTCGCTGTAATCGTCGCGATGGTCGGCATCTCCGGCTATAACCAGTCGGAATCCCTTTGTCCTGATTTTTCCGAACGCCTTTATCAAGTCATGGAAACCCTTCTCCTTTACCAGCCGGCCCACCGCCAACACATAACGGCCACGCTCCACACCTATTGATTTAAGATAGTCGTCGCCCTCGGTCACGCATGCCGGCTCGACTCCGTTGGGAATCACCGTGACATCGCCTCGCCCGTATTTCGACTCAAGCACATCGGCAATAGGCTGCGATATGGCAATCACCTCATTGGCAAAACGCACGCCGACCCGCTCACCCATGCGCAAAACGGCCCTGGCCGCTCTTCCCCACTTCTCACGTTCATAGTCGTGACCGTGATTGGTGACCACCACTTTCATTCCCAACAGTCGGGCAAGCGGTACAAGCAGCGAAGGCCCCACCGCATGCAGATGCACTACATCGGCACGGTCGATGCCTGCCTTGACAACTCCGAGCAGGGTGTGACATATAGCCTCAAGACTCTTTATCCTCGGGGCATATACATCAATAAGACGCACCCCCCGATACTCGTTGCGCGGCGCAACATAGCAACGCCTTCTCACGACCGTCACATCCATTCCCATGGCCGCAAGCCGTGGATAAAGCCGCTCGCAGTGGGTTTCCACCCCTCCCGCCACATAGGGAATGCCTCGTGTGCCTAATACGTATATCTTCATGACCCGCTATATATCCTCATCAATGAATCGTAATGCCGTGACGCGCTGAATCGCGCTCGTGCGTCACGAGCTATCGCCTCGTTGTCGCGAAGTGAGCGCCACTCCTCTTTCATGGCTCGTGCAAGGTCGTCGACATCGCCCGACATGAACAACCGCCCGTTGCTGCAGTCAATTAGTTCGGGAATACCGCCTGTTGCGGCTCCCACCACAGGAGTGCCGCACGACAACGACTCGATTGCCGAGAGCGGATTGTTTTCCCAGCACTCCGAGGGAACGACCGAAAAGCGCGCTCCGCGTATCAGTTCCATGACTCCCTCACGGTCAAGTTTACCTAAAAACTCTACATTCCGGCAATCGCCGTACCGGCTCTTCAGTTCATCGGACAACGGGCCATCGCCGGCCACTTTCAACGGCAGCGACGACATTGTTGCCGCCTTCATCAGCCTGTCGACACCCTTCTCCTCCGAAAGCCGCCCCACATAGCAGCAATAATCACCCCGCCGCGGTGCTGCATCGTCACGACCCTCGGGCGACTCGTCCACGAAGTTGCACACTACGTGGATTTTTCGTGCGTCATATCCGGCGCGTATCATGACATCGGCCATAAAACGGCTCGGACAGATGAAAGTATCCACACAGCGTTCAAGCACCGTGCGCCGCCAACGCCAAGCCTCGGCAAAGGCAAGCGCCGAGGCTTTAATGCTATGCTTCATACACCTGTGCAACAGCACATTGTGCTGGCGGTTGCCGAAGCAGTCGGTGCAATCAACACCGTTGCGGCGACAACTGTAGGCGGGACACACAAGCTTATAGTCATGGAGCGTCCACACCACCTTTATGCCCCGTTCATGGGCCATAGTCGCTACAACGGGCGACAGGTAGGAGTGAATGTTGTTGAGGTGAACCACATCGGGCCTCACGCGGTCGATGATGGCCGAAAAACGGTCCCTCACATCGCCAAAGCCCAGTACGCGCCGCGCCGCCGGAAGCAAGTGTGCATCACGGCCGAAGAATTTCACCTCGGGAGCAAAGAAGCCGCTCCATCGCGAAGGTTCGTTCAGCCCGTAGTCCATGGCAAACACCGCCACCTCATGGCCGCGGTCAAGCAAAAGTCGTTCAAGATTAAGAACATAGACACATGCGCCTCCTCGACGATAGTAGAATTTGCTTACCAATAGCACATTTGACTTCATGTACGCAAATTTAACTAATAATTCATTCTCCCAAAATTTTCATCAAAGAAAATCGCTTCGCGACATTATGGGGTGAAATCCGGCTTTTCCACATCATAACTTTGCAATGTGAACATCAACCGACAACAATATCACTAATACCATGGAAACGACACCAGACATTCAGGATCCGGAAGTCAATGACACTCCCGTTCCATCGATCGACAACGCATCTTCGACAGTCGACCTGTCGGAAATCGTAGCCCGCGATCCGCGCGCAGCTCACTTCATCGTCGATTTGCTCGCCGGTGTAGAGGCCGGAGAAGCTGCTTCAAGGCACTTCTCCACGCCTCCGCCGCCTCCCGATGAATCGCTTATTCTCGAAGCCGAGAATCGAGGCTATCTGCGCGGACGCAACGAAAGTGCCGCGGAAATCATGAAAAGTCCCGGGATGTACCAGCAACCGCATTCCCCCGACAGCACCCTGCCCGCTCCTCACATGAACCCAAATTCATGCTCCAGCCGCCGCGCCGCAGCGTTTGGGATTAATCAACTCACTCTTTTATCAACACACTTTTAAATTAATTTATGGAAACACAAATCGTAGAAGGATTTGCAGGCGCGTCACACGTAAAAGGCGCTCCGCTTACAACCACAATCACCCGTGAAGTTTCGGAAGAATTGCTCCGTAACGAAATCGACGAGCGCATCGTCAAGATTCGCCCCATGTCGACTCCCATCGACCAGATTTCACGCCTCGCCGATGCGCGCCTTAGCTCAAGCATGATAGTCGACTACTATTCGGTCGACACACCGCCCTCGGTATGCAAGCTGTTTGAAGGCGTTGAATCAAGCCAGACATCCGACATCGCCGAACTGTCGGTCGACAACATCGCGATGTTCAGCCCCTCCGACACCATTTTGCTTCCGGGTGTGAAGGGCAAGGCTCCGGGCAGCTGCTTAATGCTCTATGTCATCAGCACCGGCGACAAGCTGCGCGTAAAGGCGATAAATCCGCCGGCCGAGAACACCTTCCCGGCGTTGAACTTTGAGCAACCCATGATAAGAATGGGGCGTGCGGCTGCCGAACTCGATGTGCAGACATCGCAATCCGAGGCTCTTCCCATAAAGCGTCGTAATTTTTGTCAAATATTCAAATGCCAAGTCGAACAATCTATCCTTCAGCGACTTTCGGCCAAAGAGGTGGGATGGAGCCTGACCGATCAGGAGGAAACGGCACTCATCGACATGCGCCTGAGCATGGAGAAGAACTTCCTGTTTGGTGCCCGAACCCGCTTTGAGAAGGACAACACCCACGGCGAGGTATTTACCACCGAAGGCATCTGGACCCAGGCGGGCAAGGAGTTCTCCTACATTAAGGACAAATTCAATGAAGAGGAGCTCGTAAGACTATCGCGTGCGGCATTCACTGGCAATGCCGGGTCGTCACGAAAAGTGCTCATAGGCGGTTCGGGATTCATCGAGCAGCTCAGCATGCTGCCCCATGTGAAGACAGCCGGGCCTGCCGAAACCGTGACACGCTGGGGAATCGACTTCACCGAAATCACAACCAAATTCGGACGCCTCTACGTGGTGCTCAGCGAAGTCTTTGATGCTTGCGGACATGCCGATGAAGCAATGGTGCTCGATCCCGAATACATCCAGAAGTATTCCCACATCCCCTTCAAGGCAATGCCCATAGACCTGCGTTCAAGCGGTCAACGCAACTGCGAGGCTATAGTGCTCACCGAGGCTTCCTGCATAGTGTTACGCTATCCCGATGCTCATCTGCGCATCGTAACCAAGTGACGATGGTAATCGAAATGACCCACGCGCAACTGCTACAGGAGTGGCGGTTGCGCTACCTCCATGAACCGGTGAACGACGACTGCCCTTACACGCGGCACGACGGCATTGACATCGACAGGCTTTTAGCCGGAAAAATGCGCGACTGGTACCTCGACCTGCTTGACAACGCCCCGCTGTCGATACTCGCTCCCATGGAGATTCACGACCGAATCACCAATCAGATTGTCGACGACGAGGGATGCCTGGTGTTTAAATTGCCCGACGAGTGTCGTAGGCTGATAGCGGTAAGAGCCGAAGGCTGTACACGCGATGCCGCAATAACTTCCGACCTGTCGAGTCGCACGGCGCAGCTTCAGCTATCGCCCTACACCCGCGGCGACACGCATCACCCCGTAGCGGTGATCGACAACCGCGAGGTGCGCCTCTACTCCGTTAAGCCGGGTTCCGCGGCAAAGGTTGAAAAGCTGCTCGCGATAGTCGACACGCCGGGCATCTATCGGTTTGACGAAAAGGCGCTCTCGACGATTCCTTCACCCGATTTTTAAATCTAAATCAGCACAACAATGAACGACACTAAAAATCATCTTGACAAAGCGTTGGAAACATGGCTGGCCGGAGCCCAACTCAGGGCTCAACGGCTTCGCCACAAGCGCTACACATTCGGCAAACAGTGGAGCGACAAGGTGGAAATGTCGGACGGACGGGTGTGTGACGAGCACACGGCAATGCGTATAATGGGCTACAACCCCGCCACCAACAATCTCATACGCCGCCTCCTGAAAAGCATCATAGGCCACTACCGCTCCTCCATCGCGGCAAATCGCCTTAGCGACGATGTGAACAATCTGCCCGAAATCGACGCCCGCACACTTGAGGAGTTCCTCATTTCGGGATGTGCCATACAGCGCGTCACCTATGAGCGCCGCCGTGGCGGACTCGCCCGATGGGTCGACATTGTAAGTCCCGCCCGATTCTTTATAAACTCCGTCACCGACCTGCGCGGCGATGATGTGGAGATTCTCGGACAGATTCGCGACATGTCGCCCAACGAGGTTGTAATGCGTTTCTCAATGGGCGACCGCCGACGCGCCGATGCCCTGCGCAGCCATTTCGCGAAATTAGAGGCTGCCGGCAACGGCCGCTCCACCGCTACCGGAGCATCGGTCAACGACTACATCTCATTTCTCGACGCGCCCAAAGGAATGTGCCGCATAATTGAGTCATGGGAACTGGAAACGGTTGAGCAATATCTGTGTCACGACCCGATGTCAGGCGACATATTCTACCGCAACGGCGATGCCGCTAATGAACTTGAGAATGAAAACAAGTCGCGAAGCAACGACGGGAAGCCGTTGATTGAGTTCCGATGGGACATATCGACCCTGTGGCACTGCCGCTTCATGTCGCCCGACGGAAGCCTGCTGCATGAGGAGTACTCCGACACTCACCCCTACGTGTTCCGGTTCTATCCGCTGATTGACGGCGAGATACACTCTTTTGTGGAGGATGTGATTCAGCAGCAGCGCAATGTCAACCGGCTGCTCACCTTGAACGACCGCATCCTCTCGACTGCCGCAAAGGGCGTACTGCTCTTTCCCGAAAACCAATATGCCAGCGACATGTCAATCGAGGAGGCTGCAGCCAACTGGGCCGCTCCCGACGGAGTGGTGCTATACCGTGCGCAGCCCGGAATGCCGGGACCGCAACAGGTGGTGTCGTCGCCGGGCGATCTCGGAGTCAACAGGATGCTCGACCTGCAGCTGAGGCTCATCGAGGATGTGTCGGGAGTGAACGGCGCCCTGAAAGGACAAGCAGCCTCGGCAGGCATGTCGGCATCGCTTTACGACAGCCAGCACCAACACGCAGTGAGTTCGCTAAGCGACATTTTCGGAGCGTTCTCGACATTCATCGAGGCCCGCAACCTGATGCTTTAGAGCCGGTTCGACAATAAATCGTGACTGTGCGGGCAAATTCACATATCGGATTTGCCCGTAACGCCAAACTTGCCTATCTTTGCCTAAAACTGATAACTCTATGTCGCTATTTAATGATGATGAACTGAAACGCTACAGCCGGCATCTGTCACTGCCCGAAATAGGCATTGACGGACAATCGAAACTGCGTGACGCAAAAGTGCTTATCGTAGGAGCCGGAGGACTGGGCTCGCCTGTCGCTCTCTATCTTGCCGCGGCCGGAGTGGGCAATATATGCATTATCGACGGGGATGTGGTTGACCTATCCAACCTGCAACGCCAGATAATACACTCCACGGCCGATGTGGGCCGCGCCAAGGTTGAATCGGCATCGCAATCCATGACAGCCTTGAACCCCGGCGTAAAGGTCGAGGCCATTTCAGGGCTCCTTACAGCCGACAACGCGGCGTCGCTCATGGCCGACTACGACATAATAGTGGATGCCACCGACAGCCTTGCGACCAAGCTGCTGATCAACGACACCTGTGTGGCACTCGGCAAGCCTTTTGTGCATGGAGGAATGTATCGTTACATGGGCCAGGCGATGACCTATGTTCCCGGCTCACCCTGCTATCGGTGCCTCTTTGCCGGAGAGGAGCCTGTGCAGCCGAGGAATGAGGCCGTGGCCGGTCCGTTTGGTGCCGTAGCGGGCATACTTGGATGCATCCAGGCCGCCGAAGTCATAAAATATATCACCGGAATAGGTCGACTGCTCACCGGTCGACTGCTTCGTTTCGATGCGCTCACAATGGAGTTCGACACCTTCACCCTGCCGGCCGACAACAGGTGCCGATGCAGGCGGCCGCTGAAATAAATCACACCCACGCCCTAACTTTAACATCGGCGCAAGCGTTATACTTCTACTGACAATAAAACATTTACGCACTATGAAAGTTAAGTTAGGCACAACTCCCCTGAGAGTGGAGTACACCGATGATGAATTGAAGGACAGGGTGTTGAACTATATAGATTCCAACACCGACGGAGTGGGATTTCGCGACATCTGCGACCATCTGCTCATGATAGCCAACGACGAAGGAAAAATCATAAAGGACAGTGACACCGACTACGAATGGATGGAACTTGACCGCGCCGACACTTTGAGGGTGAGCCGAGCACTTTGGCAGGAGATATGGTCCTACCGCCTCTTTATCGACTTCGACACCACCCACTATAAAGCGGCCGACACCTACTTTATGAGATACATTCCCGAATCTTAGAGCCGGTTCGACAATAAATATTAACGGCTCTTAAACCCAATTTTCCCCGCCGCTGCAAAGTTGTGGGGATTTATTTTGCCTAATTGTGACGGGCTATGATAAAGTCAAAGAGTGAAATGAACGAGCGGCGTATCTCCGTGTCGGGGAAGTGGTTTATTATCTCTACTGCCTCATCGCGGAACCGCGACATGCAATCGTAGGCGTAGTCGATGCCTCCGAACTCACGTGCATAGGCTATAAGAGTGGCTATCTGCTCGCTCGACAGCTCGTCATTGCGCACAAGCTCGTTCATCTCCTTGTGGTATGGAAGGGTGTCGATCGACAGTACATGTAGCAGCGGAAGCGTTATCTTGCCTTCGCGAAGGTCGTTGCCGGTAGGCTTGCCTACGCGCGAGTCCTCGAAATAGTCAAATATGTCATCGCGAATCTGGAAGCACAGCCCGAATAGCTGGGCAAAGCGGCACATGCGCTCTATATCCTCATCGGATGCGTTGACCGAATATCCGCCCATCTTTATGCACGCAACAAAAAGCGAAGCTGTCTTGCTGCCTATGATTTCGAGATACGACTCCTCGGTTATGTCGTGGTAGCGGGCCTTGTTTATCTGGTCGATTTCGCCAAGCGAAAGAATGCGTCCGAGATGCGAAATGGTGTCGATTATGCGCAGGTCGCCCGTGGCGACAGCATTATGCAGCGACGACGACACGAAAAAGTCGCCCACAAGCACTGCTATGTGGTTGTCCCAAATGGCGTTGACGGTCGGACGGCTGCGGCGGGTAAGAGTATCGTCCACCACATCGTCATGAATCAGCGAGGCGTTATGAAGCATCTCGATTGAAGCGGCAGCGTCGATTGTGGCATCAGTGATGCCGCCAAACAGCTTGGCGCTAAGCAACACGAGGATGGGTCGTATCTGCTTACCTTTGGTCTTCAGATAGTTGCCGACGATTTCATTCATCAACTCGTTGGATGTCGAAAGAGCCTCGGTCATGCACTCATTGAGTTGACTAAGTTCCGAGGCTATTGTATGTTGAATGTCTTCTAATACGGTCATATCGGCATTTTGTGATGCAAAATTAGTAAAAGTTATAATTTTATGCCTATATTTATCGTGAATTTCTTGTTTACACTAACAAAAAACAGCCGATATAATGGATAAGAAACTATTTCTGCTCGATGCCTATGCACTAATATACCGTGCCTACTACGCACTTATACGCGCTCCGCGCATGACTTCACGGGGTTTCAACACCTCGGCGATATTCGGATTTGTAAACACCCTTGAGGAGGTGCTCAACAAGCAGCAGCCCTCCCACATCGCTGTGTGCTTCGACCCGAGCGGCCCCACATTCCGCCACGAAGCCTATCCCGAGTACAAGGCGCAGCGCGACAAGCAGCCCGAGGACATAACCCTGTCAATTCCCTATATAAAGGACATCATAAAGGCTTACGGAATCCCCGCTATCGAAATTCCGGGATATGAAGCCGACGATGTGATAGGCACACTGTCGCACATCGCCGAGAAGGAGGGCTACATCACCTACATGATGACACCCGACAAGGACTACGGACAGCTGGTGACCGACCGCGTGCTCATGTTCAAGCCCTCGCTCCGAGGTTCCGAGATGGAGATACGCGGCCCCGAGGAAATCTGCGGGCGTTACGGCATAAAGTCGCCGCAACAGGTGGTAGACATACTCGCCCTTGAGGGCGATGCGGTCGACAACATTCCGGGATGTCCCGGAGTGGGCGAAAAGACGGCCATGAAGCTTATATCGGAATGGGGCACCGTCGAGAACCTGCTTGGCAACACCGACTCACTGAAGGGTGCCTTGCAGCGCAAAATCGTCGACAACGCCGAGCAGATAAGATTTTCAAAGTTTCTCGCGACAATAAAGACCGATGTGCCTGTCGACATCCCCATCGACAATCTGCGCCGAGGTGATATTGATGTGAACACCCTGACCGGAATATACACCGAGCTGGAGTTCCGCACGTTCATCAAGCGTCTGCACGACCGTCACGGCGACAATCAGCCGTCTGATCCCACACCTGAGGCCAAGCCTGCGGCAGCCAACGAAATGCCCTCGCTCTTCGACATCATCGACGAGCCTGTTCAGCAAGCCGACACATCGGCCATGGCCGACTCGGAGCATGACTACATAGCCAATACCGACCTCGCGACCCTTGAGGCGACAATCAACGAGGCTGTCAAGGCGGGACGCGTGGGAGTGACGCTCTATGCCATCGGTTCCGACGACATGACATCGCGCTGGATGGGTACGGCAATCTCGACATCCGAGGGAAAAGCCGTCTACATCGCCATGCCTCCGCAGGGAGCCGCACGTGACGAAATGCTGAAAATCCTGGCCAAACTGTTTACATCGCCCTTCGTCACCATTGTAAGCCACGATGTAAAGCGCGACTATCTGCTGCTGAAGCGCGAAGGCATTGCATTTACAGCTCCCTACTACGACACATCGGTGGCCCACTACCTCATCGAGCCTGAGATGAATCACTCTTTCCCGCGCGTGGTGGCCGCCTATCTCGACTATCACACTCTCGACTACGATGACACATCGCGCACCCGCAAGAAAGGCGAGCCGCTTCCTGCAGGTGAGGAGATGCTGCGCCTCTGTGAAGTAGCCGACATGACGCTGCGACTTTACAACAAGCTGAATCCGCTTATAGAGAGCAACGGCGTGAAAAATCTGATGGACGACATCGAGCTGCCACTCATAAAGGTGCTTGCCGAGATGGAGTGGACGGGAGTGCGCATCGATGTCGAAGCGTTGGCCGAGCTGTCGCGCAAGTACACATCGCAGCTGCGCGAAATGGAGCAGGAGGCCTACAGGCTTGCGGGCGGAGAGTTCAACATAGGCTCGCCAATGCAGGTGGGCGAAGTGCTCTTTGAAAGGCTGAAGATCGACGCCAAAGCCAAGCGCACAAAGCGTGGCGCCTACTCCACCACCGAGGAGGTGCTTGAAAAATACCGCAACGTGCATCCCATTGTCGACACCATTCTTGAAATACGAGGCATACGCAAGCTGCTGACAACCTACATCGATGCGCTGCCTCAGCTGATAAATCAGTCGACCGGAAAGATACACACCACCTACAACCAGACCGTAACCGCCACAGGACGAATTTCATCGACAAACCCCAACCTGCAGAACATCCCCATACGCACCGACGACGGCCGCGAAATACGACGCGCCTTCATAGCCGACCGGGGCGACCTGTTCATGAGTGCCGACTACTCGCAGATTGAACTGCGACTGATTGCCGACATAAGCGGCGACAACGATATGATCGAGGCGTTTCTTTCGGGTGCCGACATCCATCAGGCCACAGCGGCAAAGATATACAAGGAGCGCATAGAGGATGTGAGCGACGAGCAGCGCCGACGCGCCAAAACCGCCAACTTCGGAATAATCTACGGCATATCGGCATTTGGCCTCTCGGAGAGGTTACGCATTCCGCGAGCTGAAGCCAAGATGCTGATTGACGGATACTTCGCCACCTATCCTCACATCAAGGAGTACATCGCCGAAGCTATCGAGAAGGCTCGCAGCGACGGATATGTCACAACTATAATGGGTCGCAAGCGAATGCTCCCCGAAATAAATTCAAGAAACGCCGTTGTGCGCGGATATGCCGAGCGAAATGCCGTGAACGCCCCCATCCAGGGTTCGGCCGCCGACATTATAAAGCTCGCCATGGTGAACATAGCCCGCAACTTCGAGCAGGAGGGATTGAAGTCACGCATGATAATGCAGGTCCACGATGAATTGATATTCAACGTTGTGCCGGAAGAACTTGAACGCGTACAGGCTATCGTGACCTCCGACATGATGAACGCCTACCACGGCAGGGTGCCGCTCATCGTGTCGTCGGGTGTGGGAAGCAACTGGCTTGAAGCCCACTAAGGACTTAATATTGCGCCAACGCCTCGCGCAGGTTGTTGATCATTATGGCGCGTAGCTCGGGGGGACTCAACACCGTCACCTTGGGACCGTAGGAGAGCAGCTCCTGGACAAAATCGGGAGTGATCTTGATCTTGAAATAAAATATCGAATAGGAGTCGTGCAGCACTTCCTGCTGTGACGCATGCAACGGCACCGAACGGAAATACTTGGCCTGCCGTGAATCGGTACGCACAGCCACGTGCTTTACCTCGCCCTCGTCAAATATGATTCCGTAGCTGTCGCGGAAGTAGGCCTCGGCATCGAAGTCCTCGGGTATCTCATATACCGACGGCAACAGCGTGGCCTCGCTCATGCGGTCGAGCGCGTAGGTCTTTATGACATCCTCCTTCACGTTTCGGCCCGTCACATACCATCGCTGCTTGAATATCTTCAGGAAGTAGGGTTCGAGCACTATGTCACGCGTAGGATTGAGGCGTGTATAGGGGTGGTAGTTGAACTTCATAGGACGACGCTCCTTCAGTGAATCGACGGTAATCGACAGGAATTCACGCGCCGACGGAACGTTTTCAAGGAAAATGGAATCGGCAATGTCATGTGCGTCATTCAACAGATTGCCGATGGAGGCCGAGTTGAGCAACCAGTTCATGACACTCTCGTAGTGATCGTTGCTCTGCTCGATATAGTACTCGAATGTCGACGGGTTACACTCGATGTTTATCTTAAAAAGTTCCTCGATTGCATTGCGATAGGTGTAGAATGTGCGCCGTGGAAGAGGCTCGCCGTTGGAGTAAGGCGACTTTATCCACAGCCGATTGATTTCATCACGAGTCAACGACCCATATCGGCGTATGGTGTCGATAAGCCATATATACCTGCTAAATAAATCTCGTGCCATAAATAATTTAAAATTGAAACAGACAAATAGATATTCATTAAATTTCCGCTATTCGGCAGAAACGGATTCCCGGGCGGCCTCGATGTCAGACACCGACGCTTTTCCCGGCAATAGGGACAGACCGACAGCCGTGAGCAGAGCGTTGAATATCAACAATTCAAAACTCATCTCATAGCCAAACGATTCATTCAAGAAGTACTTCACCAGCCAACAAAGACATGGCGCGGCAATGCACACTACAGGCACCAGCCGATCATTGACAGGTCGCTTGGTGAACATGCCGAACACAAAGAGGCCCAATATGGGGCCGTAGGTATAGGATGCGAGGGTGTAGACGGCGCTTATGGCGTCCTCCTCGCTGATCATGTAAAACACGACTATTACAAGGCCCATCGTGGCCGACATCGCGATGTGCACCCATTTGCGCACACGTGCAAGGCGACTCTCCTCCATGCCCGATGCATCGAGAATGTCGACCGTAAACGATGTGGTGAGCGATGTGAGTGCCGAACCGGCAGCCGAGTAGGCAGCCGACACAAGTCCGAGGATGAAGAGCACGCCCACAGCCACGGGCAGTGACTCGTGCGCAGCAACAAGGCCAAAGAGCTCATCGCTCTTCTCGGGCATCGACAACGACGGTGTGCTCTCGACATATATCACAAGCAGAGTTCCGAGCACCAGAAACAGGGCTATGACAAAAAACTGCATGACACCGCTCACAATCATGTTCTTCTGCGACTGACGCGAGTCACGGCACGCAAGGTTGCGCTGCATCATGTCCTGGTCAAGGCCGTTTATGGCGATGGCCATGAACACTCCGGCAAGAAACTGCTTCCAGAAGTAGACGCCGCGTGACGGATCGTCGAAGTAGAAGATGCGTGACGAGCCGTGCCGACCAATCGAATCGACGACACCGGCCCACGACAGGTCGAGGTTCTGCGCTATGAACCATATACACAGCACCACCGACATTATAAGGCAGAAACTCTTGAGGGTATCGGTCCATATCAGGGTCTTGACACCTCCGCGGAAAGTGTAGAGCCACACAATGGCTATGGTTACGGCGACATTGACCACAAACGGAATACCGAGAGGGTCGCACACAAGAGTCTGAAGCACTATGCACACGACAAAAAACCTCACCGCCGCGCCAAGCATCTTTGAAACGAAGAAGAACCATGCCCCGGTACGGTAAGTCGATGAACCGAAACGCTCGCCGAGATAACCGTAAATCGACAACAGGTTGCGCTTGTAGAAGAGCGGCACAAGCACAAACGCTATCACCCAGTAGCCCACGATGAAGCCGAGCACCATCTGCAGGTAGCTGTAGCCTTTGTCGACCACCATTCCTGGAACGCTGATGAACGTTACGCCCGATATGGCGGCACCCACCATGGCAAAAGCCACCAACGGCCACGGGGCGCGCCTGTTGCCGTTGAAAAACGAAGCGTTGTCACTGTTGCGGGATGTGAGATGACTTACGCCAAACAGAACGGCGAAGTAAGCCAGCACGGTTATTATAACTATCGTAGGGGTCATTGTTCGGGATATAGCAAGTAGCGGCTGCGCAGCTTCTTGAACTGCGCCACCTCGTCGCGCCATGTGGCCTTTATCTCATCGGCACTTCGGCCGGCCTCTATCATCGGGCGAATCTTGGTGTTGCCTATTAGTTTGTCAAAAAAAGAGTTGAAGAAACGTGATTTTCCCTGTGTCATCGAGTTGTAGGCATCGATTATGTACGACAAGTCGACACCGCCGTCAATCGCAGCATCGTCATCGACCTCGCGCAGGTCTACGCCATTGCACCGCTTGTCGCGCAAAGGCGGATTCTTGGCACCCGGCACGCTACGGGGCGTAAACGAGAAGCCACGAGCCTTCATGAGCGGATGACCGTAAACGAGGAACGGCATATCGGTTCCGCGTCCCACGCTGGCGGTAGTTCCCTCGAAGTAACACAGCGACGGATAAAGGTATATGGCCTTCATGCTCCTCAGATTGGGCGACGGAGCCACGGGAAGTGCATAACGTGTCGAGTGGGTGTAGTCCTTGCAGGGCACAACCTTCAGGTCAAGGCTTGAAGCACCGGGCAACCATCCCTCGCCTACGGCCATCTTGGCCATCTCGCCGAGAGTGAGTCCGTGCAGAACCGGAATGGGAAGTCGTCCCACGCCTGAACGCAGTTTCATGTCAAGCACCGGGCCGTCGACCGACATTCCGAGCGGATTTGGACGGTCAAGCACGATGACGCTCTTGCCGTGACGGGCAGCCGCCTCCATTACCTCAAGCATGGTTATGTAGTAGGTGTAGAATCGTGTTCCCACATCCTGAAGATCCACAAGAATCACATCGACACCGGCCATCACCTCGGGCGACGGGCCGCGTTTTCCGCCGTTATACAGCGACGCGATGGGTATTCCCGTCACCTCGTCAACCGAGCTTGCCACATGCTGTCCGGCATCGGCAGTACCACGGAATCCGTGTTCGGGCGAAAAGAGCGTCACCACATTGACACCGTTTTCGAGCAGGAGGTCGAGAGTGTGCTTGGAGCCGACCATGCCGGTGTGATTGGACAGCAACGCCACCCGGCGCCCTTCAAGCCAAGGCTTGTAAAGGTCAATCCTCGCAGCGCCCACAGTCACTTCAGCGGCATCGGCTATAAATGAGGTAGAAAGAATAAGCGCCGAGAAAATCAGCAATGCGACAATTCTTTTAATGTTGGATATTATCATTCCACAAAGATACATAAATATCAATTAAGTAATGCACCACATCCCAATCTTTTTTATCGCTCAAATATCGGCGCGTCAAGCACTTTACGGATTATTAACAGTAGTGGGCAACTACAATCATGGCAGAGCCACCCGTTACAGTGTCTACAATAACGCAGACAGTGCAAGGGTGGCTCCACCAGTGACTTCATGGGTCAAATTAAACCGAAAGACTAATCCCACAAAGTCCTACCACTAGACAACCAAGATCACATTCCTAAATACATTTAGATTACAAAATATATTAGAGTCATTATTATTTCCTTTTCCTAACCTCAAGCCTTTACACTACGTGACAGCATCCTGTGCCCCACCCTGCAGTAGAGGCACTTGCGAGCCTCGCAGTACTCGCGACGCAACTGAATCAGCGCCTGTGAGGTGAACGCATCGTCACACTTTACGCCGGCACCTACAAACATCGCGACCACCGAGTTGCTCTCGGGCTTCATCTCCTGCAACATGGCGACCGCCCTGTCGGTCATCGACTTGTCGTCGAGCGACAACCCGTAGGCATAGAGAAGCGGCACCACTACATTTATTATAAGCACCGTTATCGAGCCTCGGCTCAACGCCACGCTGCGTGCAGCCTCAAGAGAGCCGTTGAAGGTGTAGTGACTCGCCCAGTAACCCACAAGCTCAACCTCAAATAGCTTATAGGCCTGCGCCAGATTCCCTGCATCCACAATGCGTGACATCAGCCTGAATCCGCCAAAGAGCATTGCCGCAAGAAATGCAATGCGCCTGTGGGGAAAATTGGCCGGACGCATCCGCGACATCTTCCACCCGAGCCTCGGCTGTCGTTCGAGCGAGAATTTCCGGGCAAGATAGTCATACTCCTTTTTCAGCAGCTCCACATAGGAGTCACCGTCGCCTACCTCGTCAAGCAGTCCCGACTGTCCGAAAAGCAGAGCCTCTATGCTCAATGCCGAGTCGCTGTGCTTGCCCACGAAACGCAACGGAACGCTTAACGCAAGCCTCTCAAACGGCTCACTGTTAACCCCGAAGCCAAGTGCGCGCGCAAGGGTCACATAGCATGTCGACTCCCAGTCGCCCGAGAATCGCGACAGGTAACGGTTGATGCGCTCGCTCTTATTGTAAAGACGCTCATAGGCGAGATTGTCGAGCCATGAGTACAGCCGCACATTGTCGATGGTCTTGAACTCTTCATGGCATGGAAGGTCGTCGGCCGCCGAAGCCACCAATCGCCTGTAACTCTCGTTGAACGAAGGCGAACATGACATTTTCATCTGAGGTATCACATTCCCGTCGCTCCGCCTCACCGGCGCATCATCCTTGGAAACGACATGAAGTATCACCGAATCGTAAGCCTTGTCGCCGTCATGTCCGTGACGGTGCCAGTCGCTTGCCCTCACATGGATTTCCACATCACCCGCCCACATTTCATCGCCTATGCGAATCTTTGCATTGAAAAAATCGGGCCCGGAATCATGATTCAGGCAACCCGGGTCTATGACATGCACACGATGGCCATCGACTGTAAACATATCCTTAACGGGCCACAGCCGATGCTGCCATACGTATTGCATCAGTCTTTCCATAGGTTACACTTTGCTAATGCGCAAACATAATCAAATTTCTCGAATAAAAAAACAATATCACACAATTATTTAACAGGATTGAAAAGATTTTATTACACCCAAATCATTTTAACATATCACATAGCAATCACAACATCAAAAAAAGCGTAACTTTGCACTCTATGGAAACGACAATCAAAAAACCGCTTACCGGACTGACCCTCGAACAACTCCGTAACGTAGCCGCTGAATGCGGAATGCCGTCATTTGCCGCAAAGCAGATGTCACAATGGCTCTACGAGAAACGCGTCACATCGATCGACGAGATGACCAACCTGTCGAAAAGCGCCCGTCAACGCCTCTCAACCGACTACTGCATAGGCGTAACGCCCCCCAAAGCGGCGGCCGAATCATCGGACGGCACGGTCAAGTACCTGTTTGACGGAAAAGGAGGTCGTGACATAGAAGCAGTCTACATTCCCGACAAGGATCGCGCCACACTGTGCGTGTCGTCACAGGCGGGATGCCGCATGGGATGCAAATTCTGCATGACAGGCCGACAGGGTTTCCACGGCAACCTGACGGCGTGTGACATCATCAACCAAATCATAGCGATACCCCAAAGCCGGTCGCTCACCAATGTCGTATTCATGGGTATGGGCGAACCGATGGATAATCTGCCCGCCGTGCTTCAGGCAATCGAGGTGCTCACATCGCCCTGGGGACTGGCATGGAGCCCGAAGCGCATAACCGTGTCGACCATCGGCAAAATAAACGAGATGAAAACACTGCTCGACACCACCAAGGTGCATCTTGCCGTGAGCCTCCACTCCCCCTATCCCGAGCAACGGGCATCGCTCATGCCTGTAGAACGCGCCTATCACTCACGCGATGTCATCGCGCTGTTGCGACAATATGACTTCGCCCACCAGCGCCGACTCTCATTCGAGTACATCATGTGGCGCGGTGTAAACGACAGCCTGCGTGACGCCGACGCTCTCGCACGACTGCTTAAAGGACTTGACTGCCGCGTCAACCTCATCCGCTTCCACGCCATACCCGACAGCGACCTGAGCACATCATCGACCGACACGATGACCGCCTTCCGCGACAGGCTCAACGAACACGGCGTAACGGCAACCATACGCGCATCACGAGGCGAGGACATAGCCGCCGCCTGCGGAATGCTCGCCGGAAAGGCTCGTAAAGAGCAATAACGCTCAATCGCAAGCGACGAGGCCGGGAAAATAGTTGAGCACGATAAGAGCCGGTTCGACAATAAATATTAACGGCAGGGTCGCATAGTGCGGATCGATTTTTGGTCTGCGAGGAAGGAGTGTACTGGATGTACACGACTGACAAACAGGCCCAAAAGCGCCCGCAATATGCGAGGCGATGGTAATTTCGGTTCAACCAAAAGGAAAAAAGGTTTGATTTGTGTTATATCTCAGTAACATAAATTATTGGCTTCATGAAAATAAAGTTTAAGCATTGCCAGCGGAAGCGCATCCGTAAGTTTTTGTCGGCCGTTAGATGGTGGAACGCACAAATTATTGGCTCGAAAACTATCGGCGACTATGCCGGAACTATGAGCGATACCTGTCTTCGGCTCGGGCAATGACATATCTTGCCGCGATACTTTCATGCTCCGGTACTGCTGACTGACGATTACATTATGTCACTAATATTTATTTGATGGAACGAAAGTTACCTTCGCCTCGGCCACTCGTTGGCGCTTTTCTTTAGCTCTTTCGGTCACGATGGAACCCCATCGCTCCCTCAAGAGCTAAAGAAAATCACTCAACAATTGACCGCCCTGCCGTTAACATTTATTGTCGTACCGGCTCTAAGGTGTAAAATATCGATTTTGTCCTACTATTATAACGATTTTTTCACCCTCCGATAAATTTATTGTGCCTATTTTTGCCTAAAATCCCTAATTAATACCTCATCCGCGATGATAAGAACACTTATATCGTGCTTGATTGTGCTATGTGCGACAGCTGCAGCCCCGGCCAAAGACAACCAAGCCATTATCCCGTTTCAAGAAGGGTCGATAAGACTGACATTCCTGAATGACAATGCGGTAAGAGTGGAATACGCCAAAGAGTTCAGCGACACTCTCCCCGAATGGATCTACGTTAACGAATCGCCCCGCATAGGCAAGCTCAACAAAACCGAACTGCAAAACGGAATCACGCGCATATCGGCCGGCAAAATCAAGGCCGACATCGACCGCAACAAACGAGCCGTCACCATAACCGACGCACAGGGCCGACCCGTGTTCACGACGCGTGACATCACTCTATATTCAACCGACAACCCCGACGGAACGCGTGACACAGGCGCACAATTGTCATGGGACAACAGTGCCGACGAGCATCTTTACGGACTCGGACAATTCCAGGACGGATTCACCGACATAAAGGGATTGTCACGCCGCCTCACCCAGGTCAACACACAGATATCGATACCCTTCATACTGTCAAACAAGGGTTACGGCATACTGTGGAACAACTACGGACTCACCGAATACAATCCCGGCTCCACCACCGTGACACTGTCACGCAGCGAAAAGGCCGGAGCCGCCCGCGAGGTCAACATCACGACCACTGAAGGCGCACGCATGGAAGTGCGTCGCGACAACACGTTTACCGGCGTAATCGACATTCCCGAGAGCGGCGACTACTCGATACTGCTCGATGTGGGACAAAAGATGGCCCGCCGTCACAATCTGACAATCGACGGCAAAACGATAATGGACCAGCGTAACCTTTGGCTTCCTCCCACATCATCGTCCATCGTCACGCTCACAAAGGGAAAGCATGAACTGTCGGCCAACCTTGAACGCGGCGACAACCCCACCGTGACATTGAAGAAGCTCGACGGCACATCGACATTGCGCTCACCCATGCCCGCCAAAGCCGACTTCACCGTATTCACCGGCACGCCCGACGAAATCATAGCCTCATTCCGCTCGGCCACAGGTCACGCACCCATGATGCCGGAGTGGGCGCTCGGCTACATCCACTGCCGCGAACGCTTCCACTCACAGGACGAACTGCTCTCCAACGCCGCCGAATTCCGCAAGCGCGAAATTCCGGTCGATGTCATAGTACAGGACTGGCAATATTGGGGCAAGCACGGATGGAACTCAATGCAATTTGACGAAGATGCATATCCCGACCCCAAAGCCATGGTCGACAGTCTGCACGGAATGGACATGAGGCTGATGCTCTCGGTGTGGTCGAAAATCGACAAGAACTCACCCGTGGGAAAAGAGGCCGATGCCAAAGGCTACTACATCCCCGGCTCCGACTGGATCGACTTCTTCAACCCCGAAGCGTCGCAATTCTACTGGAACAACTTCAGCAAGCGACTCCTGATGCCCTACGAAATCGACGCATGGTGGCAGGACGCCACCGAGCCTGAAAACGACGACCTTGAAGGCCGCCGTGTAATGAACGGACGTTACCGCGGCGAATTGTTCAGAAACGTATATCCCCTGCTTGTCAACCGCACGGTATATGAAGGCTGTCGCACCGACATGCCCCAAAAGCGTACAATGATACTCACCCGCTGCGGATTTCCCGGCATACAGCGTTACGGAGCCGCAATGTGGACCGGCGATGTGGGCAACGACTGGGAAACATTCCGCCGGCAGATTGCAAGCGGACTCTCAATGGCGGCTTCGGGAATGCCCTGGTGGACCTACGATGCAGGCGGATTCTTCCGTCCCGGCGACCAGTACACCAACGACGACTACATACAGCGCATGATACGCTGGATCCAGGCAGGAACATTCATGCCGCTGATGCGCGTGCACGGATTCACGAGCGAAACCGAACCGTGGCGTTACGGAGCCGAAGCCGAACGCATAATAGGCAATGCCATCAAGTGGCGTTACAGGCTGCTGCCCTACATCTACTCGTTGTCACACAAGGTGAGCAGCGAAGGCTACACGATGATGCGTCCGCTCGTATTTGACTACCCCGACGACAAGAATGCACTTGCCGTAAAGCATGACTACATGCTCGGCGGCAACCTGCTCATACTTCCCGTTACGGAACCTTCGATAACATCACGCACCGCCTATCTGCCCGCAGCCAAAGGCGGATGGTACGACCTTTACGACAACTCGCACCTTGACGGAGGCCGTGAGCACAACATCAATGTGACGATGGAGAACATCCCCGTCTACGTAAAGGCAGGAAGCATACTACCCATGTCGCACGACAAGCAGTACACCGGCGACCTGAAGGACGAGCCTCTTGAAATAGCGATATACACCGGAAACGACGGAGAGTTCTCGCTCTATGAAGACGAAGGCGACAACTACAACTACGAAAATGGAGCCTGCAGCACCATCGACATGAAGTGGAACGACAAGTCACGCACACTGGAGATAGCGTCACGCAAGGGAAGCTATCCCGGCATGAACAAGAACCGCAAGTTCAACATAACGGTCAACGGCCAACCGTCACGCACAATAGACTATAACGGAAATAAAACGACATTAAAACTTTAATCAATCATGAACCGCATTCTCGCCATTCTGTCGATAGCACTCCTGATTACAAGCTGCGCCGGCACACCACATCTTACCTCGCCCAACGGTAAGATAGCCCTTGACATCAACCAAGATTCTACGACCACGTTGACCGTTAAATATGTCAACGGCAACATTTCAGAAAATCTGTTCACGATATCGTCATTAGGAGTAATGACCTCCGACAGCGCAAATGTCAGCAACAACTTTTCATTAAAAAAGACAACGCCCGGCGTAAAGAGCGAATACACAATGCTCACCGGCAAGAAGAGCGTGTGCACCAACGAGTACAACGAATATGAGTTTGCATCCACCGACATCGAGGGTGTATCGATGATACTGCGAATCTACAACGACGGCGTCACGTTGCGTTATGTCACCACGCCCGACTCACCCATCGTAGGTGAGATTACACAATACACAATCGACGCCGACAAGAAACGCTGGATGCAGCAGTATGACCCCGGCTACGAGCGCTTCTTCCCCGAGCAGACGGGACATGACCAAAAGCACAACCGCTGGGGCTACCCCGCTCTTGTAGAGTTCAACGACAGCACCTGGGGACTATTCACCGAGGCGGCCATCGAAAAAGAGAACTGCGCTTCGCTGCTGAAAGCCACCGACAACGAGTCGGAGTATGCCGTAGAGTGGGCATCGTCAGCCTCATGCACCGCCACCCCCTGGCGAGTTGTGATAATAGGCAGCCTCAACAACATCGTTGAGTCGACGCTCGTGACCGATGTGAGCCCCGAGGCACGCATCGACACCTCATGGATTGAGCCGGGAGTGGCCTCATGGATATATTGGGCCTACAACCACGGATCGAAAGACTATCAGATTCTGAAACAATACATCGACCTCGCCGACACGCTCAACCTCCCCTATACGCTCATTGACGCCGAATGGGACGAGATGTCAAACGGAGGCGACATAAATGATGTTGCGGCCTACGCAGCCTCAAAAGGTGTAAAACCGCTGATATGGTACAACTCAAGCACCGGATGGATCAACGGAGCCCCCGGCCCGAAATTCAGACTCAACAAGCCCGAAGACCGCGAAAAAGAGTTTGCATGGCTTGAGGATAACGGCTTTGCCGGAGTCAAAATCGACTTCTTCCCCGGCGACGGCCAGGAAACCATGAGCTACTACATCGACCTGCTCGAAAGCGCGGCAAAGCATCATCTGCTCGTAAACTTTCACGGAGCTACAGTGCCTCGCGGATGGCAGCGCACCTACCCCAACCTGATGTCGGTAGAGGGTGTGTACGGAGCCGAGTGGTACAACAACGCCCCCATACTTACCAATCGTGCGGCCGCACATAACGCCACACTCCCCTTCACCCGCAATGTCATAGGCCCGATGGACTATACACCTTGCACATTCTCGGATTCGCAACATCCCCACATCACCAGCCACGGCCACGAGCTGGCGCTGACAGTGCTCTTTGAATCGGGAATACAGCATCTGGCCGACCGTCCCGAAAGCTACCTCGCACAACCTGCCGAAGTGCTCGAATTCTTCTCGACGCTGCCGTCGACATGGGACGAAACCAAGCTGCTCGCAGGCTATCCCGGCAACCACACCGTGATAGCGCGCCGAAAAGGCAACGACTGGTACATCGCGGGCATCAACGGAACCGACGAACCGATGGAAGTGACACCCGACTATTCGCACGTCAATAAAGGCGAGATAAGCGGCATAATGTTCACCGACAGCGGCAATCCCGACAGCCCTTGGTCGATAAGCACCGTAACCTCACTCCCTGAAAAGATAAATATGCAACCGAGAGGCGGATTCGTAATAAAAGTACAGTAACCAAAATCGCCTAAGACAATCTCCGCATCCATTGATACGACATGGGTGCGGAGATTCTTTTTTAGCCTAAAGTTAACACGACGCGCTTAAACATAATCATTACCATATATGTTCTTAGATATATGATAAAGTAATTTTAATCCTAAACAAATAAACTTATGGCTAACAAAACAAAAAGCATCAAGGGCACACAGACCGAGAAGAACCTCGCGATTTCCTACATGAACGAGGCCCAGGCTTATGCGCGTTACACGTTCTACGCCCAGCAGGCCGATAAGGAGAAGTATTTCCCCATCGGCGAGATATTCCGTGATACGGCATCCAACGAATTGCGTCACGGCAAAATATTCCTGAAGATGCTTGAAGGCGGCACTGTCGACATAGCCCTTACTCCCGATGCCGGTGTGATCGGTGACACAGCCACCAATCTTGAAATCTCCATCAAGGAGGAAAAAGAGGAAGGCGTAAAAGCCTACATAGCCTTTGCCAAGGTAGCCGAAGAGGAAGGATTCCCCGATGCAGCACGCCACTTCCGCGAAATCGCCGAGATAGAGCAACATCACTGCGACCGATTTGAGCGTTATCTCCAGCAGGTAAAGGACGGCACAGTGTGGAAACGCGACAAACCCATCAAGTGGAAATGCCTCGTGTGCGGTTACATCTACGAAGGCAAACAGCCACCGGCAGTGTGTCCCGCCTGCGACCATCCGCGTGAACATTACATGGCTCTCGACTGACCATAACGACAATGATTTTCCGTTTGGGCTTGCGGCAACCGCTGCAGGCCCAAATGTTTAACCGGTAACATCGACTAACAAATGAAACCGATAATCACACACTTCACCGACGACGACCTGTATAAATTCACCATGTGCTGCGCGGTAATAGAGAACTTCCCGCGTGCAAGGGTGAAATACACATTCATCGACCGAAACGACCTGGTGTATCCCGAAGGATTCGCCGACCGCCTCAACGAGCAGATAGCCATGCTTGAGCAGCTCGTCATCACCGACCGTGAAATCGACTTCATGAAACGAAAATGCAGCTACATCCCGGAGTGGTTCTACCGTTACCTGAAGGGTTTCCGCTACCGCCGCGAATGGGTGAGCGCGCATCAGGACCGTGAAGGTCACCTTCACATCGACATCGAAGGCAACTGGTCAGACACGATACTGCTCGAGGTAAAGATACTCGCAATAGTGTCGGAACTCTATTACATCATGACCGGCAAGGCCGAAACAATCGACTATGACGCCTACTACCGGAAGTCCTACGACAAAGCCGAGAGGATCCTCGGCGCGGGATGCGTCTACAGCGATTTCGGCACACGCCGACGGGCATCGTTCAAGGCCGAAGACACGGTTGTGGCCGCGATGAAGGAGTGTGACGAAAGAGGTCGTCATCCCGGAAAGTTTGTAGGCACGAGCAACGTGTATCTCGCCATGAAGCACGACCTCACGCCTATGGGCACAATGGCTCATGAATGGGTGTGCGCGATAGGTGGAATGTATGGCCCGCAGATGGCCAACCATATAGCCATGGACAAGTGGCGCAACACATTCCGCGGAGCACTCGGAACATTTCTCTACGACACCTACGGATGGCACATATTCAGCCTGAACTTCTCGGAAGATTTCGCCAACATGTTCAAGGGGCTGCGTGTCGACAGCGGCGACAACTACAAGCAGATCGATAACATAGTTAAGAAGTACAGGTCGCTCAACATCGACCCGCTCACCAAGCAGGTCATATTCAGTAACGGCCTCGACACCGACAGCGCAATCGAGCTGCATAAGTATGCGAAGAAGTACTGCATGCCCTCATTCGGCATAGGCACGCACTTCACCAACGACTTCCCTGGACTGAAGCCGCTTAACATCGTGATAAAGCTTGTTGCTGTAAAAATCACCGAAGCGTGGGACTTCTACAACGACACCTGCAAGCTTAGCGAAGACTGGGGCAAATACACGGGAAAGCCCGAAGTGGTGCAGCGGTTCATAGCCGCACTCAACATGAAGCAATAACTATTTACGACCGAAGTCGGCGGGAATCTCACCCCACTCTTCGGTCTTCCATTTTATTATGCGATTGGGATAGGTGTTATTGTTCAACCAAGCCTCGGCACGCGCTATGAGCTGGTGCAGCTTGGCGTTGCGCGGAGTCTTGGCAAGCGAAGTCTTGGCGTGACGGTTGCGCACCCACGCCTGAGCCGTGCGGCTGTCGGAGTATATGGGCATTGTCCACCCCTGCTGCTTGCACAAAGCGAGCGCATGCACAAGCGCAAGAAACTCGCCCACATTGTTGGTCCCGTCATCGACCGGTCCGAAGCGAAAAAGCTCGACACCCGACGCTACATCCACACCGCGATACTCCATTCGTCCCGGATTGCCGGCACAAGCGGCATCAACGGCAATGGCGTTACGCTCAATTTCGGGAAACGCCTCGTAATTGACTATAGGAGTGCCGTGACCAGCTATGGCACGTAACGCATAGAGCTCATCCTCGGCATCGCCCCTGAAAGCCATCGTGGCATCCTCAAGCGAGTTGAATCCCTTGTATCGGGCACCCGGATAGCCCTCGACCTGAGCCTTACACTCCTCCCAGGAGTCATATATGCCCGGAGCGTTGCCGCTCCACACTACATAAAATTTACGTTGATTCATTGGCGGCGTTATTAGGAACAGTTAAGCAACAACGCGATGTCGACCGAACGCATATTGACAATCGCCGCAATGCGACGGTTGACCGGTTTTCCGAGGAATGTGTAGACGGCACGCTGCATTCCGGGAAGCATCCTCACGACATTGGTCACGCCCTCACACGACAAGATGTCGTTCATCAACGACAGGAATGTGTTGCTAAGGGCCATGGCGGCAGTGCGCGGCACGGCATTTCCGGGGCAGGTGTAGCATATCCGTCCGCCCGAAGCGAGTGCGGCATTGGAGGTCGACAACGTGGATATGTCAACGGCCGGCAGCGACGGGAAGGCGGCACCGCAGTCGTAGTCAAGGTCCATGACGATGACACCCTTCTTCATGACATCGACCATGTCGGAATCGACATGATAACGCGGCGACACCTGCGAGGCTATCACAATGTCGGCCGTGCGCAACGCATTTTCAAGGACACGCGGATGTATGGCCGAAGTGACAAGCCCGGGAGCGAGCAGTCGCGATGCCTCACGCAACCGGTAGACATCGTTGTCAAACATTCGCACCATCGCGCCCATGCCCAATGCCGACGACGCGGCGGCACAGGCGGCAATGTCGGAGCCTATTATCGTCACCTCACACGGCACTATGCCGGCGATTCCGCCGAGAAGTATTCCCTTCCCGTGGTCGGGATGGGCAAGAAGCGACGAAGCAAGCGCAATGGCAGCGCGCCCGTCGATTTCGGCAAGTATGTCATAGAACGGGGTGTGCCCCTTCGGATCCTGAATCAAGTCCACGGCAACGGCCACGATGCGACGGTTGAGCAGCTCCCTTACAGCGTCGGCCGACTGCTGTTCGGCATGAAGCAGCGACAGCAGCATGGCACCACGGCGCATGCGCTTCACATCGGCGGCACTCACCGGCGCAAGATGCAACACGATGTCACACCGCAACGCCTCATCGCGGTCGACTATGGCGGCTCCGGCGCGCAAGTACTGCGAGTCGGAGTAGTGAATCACCGACGCGGCGTCGGCCTGAATTTTCACGCAATATCCACGAGCCACAAGCATTGCCACAGCCTCGGGAGTGAGGGGGAATCGACGGTCGGTCAGCGTGGCGCATGAAGGCACGCCTATTGCAATTCGGTGGGGCTTCACCGTCACATCGACAGGTTGCGGCATAGGGGTATGGGAAGCATCTCCTATCATCATGGTCATTCAAGATTAAGTTGCTTTATAAATCTATGTGCGGTTTCGCTCTTCTCGCACTCCGAGTCGAGCAAATCGGACTTGAGCACCACCTTGGCCTTTGAATAGTAAGGCATTCTCGACTCAAGCGCATCCACGATGAATCGGCGCAACTCCTCGTCATTTTTGTCGGCTATCAACGGCCTCTTGTGTCGTCCGCGCATCAATCGCGTGTGCAACTTGTCGACCGATGTGTCAAGGAACACGGTGGTTCCGGCCTCATTCATCCAATCCATATTATCGAAAAAACATGGTGTGCCGCCGCCACAGGCCACCACCACATCCTCAAACTGCCCCACTTCATGGAGCATATTACGCTCCAGGTCACGGAACCCGCTCTCACCGTGAAGCGCAAAAAGCTCCTTTACGGTGCGATGATAGCGGCCTTCGATATATGTGTCAAGGTCAATGAACCTGCATCCGGTAATGGCCGATACCGTGCGTCCGAGAGTGGACTTTCCACATCCCATATAGCCTACAAGAAATATCGGTTGCATAACATTATTTATTGTATGAAGTGCAAATTTAAGTAAAACATGGATTATTTACATCGGTGTAGGATGAAAAAATCGGCGAAAAAGTACAAATTTCCAATAAAATAGATTAATTTTGAAGAATTAATCGTCCTATCATGTTGCAAAGGAAATTACTCATAATAGCGGCTGCAATAGCCGTCATTGCCGGATGCACCACGCGCAAACCCTATCAGATGCTTGAAGGTGTCGCGTGGAACACTACATTCCACATAATATACTCATCGTCGGCATCGCTTGACGACTCAATACACGACATAATGCGACAAGTTGAGCTGTCGATATCGCCTTACTGCGATTCGTCGATAATAAGCAAAATCAACCGTAACGAATCGATGGCAACCGACTCGATGTTTCGCAAAGTATTTCTTAAGTCAAAGCATATCAACAACATAAGCCAAGGCGCATTTGACCCCACGATAGCCCCAGTAATCAACCTTTGGGGATTTGGCAGCGGCAAGGCAGCCGAACACACTCCCTCACAGCTCCAGATCGACAGCGCATTGCAGCTAATGGGCATCGACGAATGTTTCCTGACACCGTCGGACACAATAGTTAAGAAGCACCCCGACACCGAATTCAACTTCAGCGCGATAGCCAAAGGCTACGGCTGCGATGCCATAGCCGACATGATGCGACGAAACGGATGCCGGAACTTCATGATAGAGGTGGGCGGAGAGATTGTTGTTGACGGAAACAGCCCGCGAGGCACCGACTGGAATGTAATGATCGACGCCCCCCTGCAGGCTCATGACTCAATACTACATGACGGCATTGCCGTAATATCGGTGACTTCATGCGCCATAGCCACATCGGGCAACTATCGCAACTTCCGCAATGTCGACGGAGCGATATACGGCCACAGCATATCGCCCAACACCGGACGACCGGCCGAAAACAGCACGTTGAGCGTAACCGTAGTAGCCCCCGAATGCATTACCGCCGACGCACTTGCCACGGCATGCATGGTAATGAACATCGACAGCGCCGTCAACATGATTGAGCGCCTCGACAATGTGTCGGCCCTGTTTGTAACAGCCGACGAAAACGGACAATGGCAACTACGCACTACATCACGGTTTCCCAAGCTAATTCACTGATTACAATCAACATCATGTCATAAAAATTACAAAGGGCCAGTCTCACGACTCGCCCTTTATAATTAACCTTAAATCTAATACCATGAAAAACACAGTGCAAATATAGTAATTATACCTTTAGAACACCCCCGGGGTTGAATGGTTCACGGTATATGCACATTTAACACACATTAACATTAAAATCCATATTTTCTGATTACCTTAGCATAACTAAAAAACCAGACATCAATGCGAATTAAAATTTTGGTCGTAGATGACGAAGAGTCATTATGCGAAATACTTAAATACAACCTTGAACTCGACGGCTATGAGGTAGATTATGCACTATCAGGTGAAAAAGCTCTTACCATGGACCTTTCAAGCTACTCATTGTTCATCCTTGACATAATGATGGACAAGATTAGCGGATTTGACTTTGCCAAAAGGCTTAAGAACAACATAGCCACCGAAAATACCCCGATAATCTTCTGCTCGGCACTCGACGGAGAAGATGACACCGTCATGGGTCTTAACATCGGAGGCGACGATTACATCACCAAGCCCTTTGTAATCAGCGAAGTGCTTGCGAGGGTACGTGCCGTGCTGCGCAGGTCGCACGTGTCGCAGCAATATGCCTACAACCTTTCAAAGAGCATCCACGAGCCCGACATCACCTTCAAGACACTCCGTATCGACCGCAACGAGAAGAGCTGCTTCCTCAACGGCGAGCCCGTGACGCTGACCAAGACGGAGTTTGAAATCCTGCTGTTCTTCCTCACTCACCGCAATCGCATATACTCGCGTGAAGAGATTATACGTGAAGTGTGGCCCGACGATGTAGTTGTGTCCAACCGCACCATCGACACCAATATAACCCGTCTGCGCAAGAAAATCGATCCCTACGGCAACAATATCATAACTCGCTTAGGTTTCGGATATGGCTTTAAGGAAACCAATTAGCTATCAGTGGCGACTGTTTATTCCACTCGTTGCGATGCTGTGGTTTATCATCATCGCTCTTGCTCTGTTTCAATACGAAAGGGAGAAGACCTATAGAACCCAGCGCGTAAACGATGAGTTGCGACTTATCAACTCGCGTATAATCGCCTCCTACGATCAAGACATAGATCTTGCTCCGTTCATGAACTTCATCGCGAAATACTATGAGAACTCCGTGCTCAACGGCATAAGAGTTTCCATTTACGATGAACGGGGCGAACTGCTCTATTGCGTAGGAACCCCCATCCCGAGATACACCTCGGAGAATCTTCCGCCCGAGTTGGCCGACGCCACCCAAAAGGGAGCGGGAACCGCATTCCGACGCAGCGACGAAAACGATAAGGACAACCCCTACTATTACTTCGGAGCCCGCACAAGTTCCGACGGCAAGATATATGTGCACACGGCGATGCCCTACACCCTATCGTTGGCTCAGTCAATGTCGGTCGACGAAAGCCTGTGGATAATAATCATAGCCCTCGCGGCAATCGTTTCGGTAATAGCCTACTTCACAACACGATACCTCGGCAAGAACGTATCGCTGCTGCACGACTTCGCCAACCGAGCCGCCAACGACAAGGACTTCAACATCGACGACGACTTCCCGCACGACGAACTCGGCGACATATCGCGACAGATAATAAGCCTCTATCGCGAGAAGATGGAGGCCAACGAACGCTCGGAGCGCGAGCACCGGATAGCCATAAAGGCCACCGAGGAGAAAATAAGTGTAACGAAGCAGCTCACCAACAACATAAACCACGAGCTCAAGACCCCCGTGGGCGTAATCAAAGGTTACCTCGACACGATTGCCGACCATCCCGAAATGGACGAGGCATCGCGCACCCGCTTCATAGGCAAAGCCCAGGAACACATGGAGCGACTGTGCAACATGCTCAACGACCTGTCGACAATTACCCGCCTCGAAGAAGGAGGCTCGGGAGTGATGAGAGAGCGCGTCGACTTCCACGAACTCGTGTTCAACGTTGCGGCCGAGCTTAAGAACATAAACCTCACCAACGGCATCAAGTTCACATTTGACATTCCGCTCGACTGCTATGTCGTGGGCAACTACAACCTGCTCTACGGAATGCTCATAAATCTTATAAGAAACGCCGACTTCCACTCCCACGGCACCGACTGCGGCATAAAGATAGTGAAGCAGAACTCGCGCGAATACGTATTCTCATTCTACGACAACGGAAACGGCGTGGAGGAGGAGCACCTTCCGCATCTATTTGACCGCTTCTACCGCATTGACAAGGGACGCTCACGCAAGGTGGGAGGAACCGGCCTCGGACTTCCCATCGTGAAGAATACGATAAACGTTCTCGGCGGCTACATCAGGGTTCAGAACTACAAGCCCCACGGCCTGGAATTCAGATTTTCGCTTATGAAATGGACCGCAAATCCAAATAAGCAGAAATAAGCGCCAAAATTATCAGAATTGGAACTCAGATGTAACACCATTGCAATATCAATTGTATATCTTTGCAACACGTAGGACAACCATGAGATTGTTCCTATAAGTAAAGCATACGATCATTACCATTAACGAAAGCATCGCTTGCAAAGATATAGTAATTTTGTAATATAAAAGATGTGGCTCTAAGCCTTTCCCCGAAAGAGAGGCACCGAAATCTCGGAAGAGTTGGGAATCTGAAGGCAAAACGCCGATAATTGTCGAGAGGACAACGATTCCCCACCACAAACAAGATAATTAGGCCAATTGGCCCGAAAGACCGCACAAATGCGGTCTTTTTTTCTTTTACACCCTTACAATCGGCGCAGGCCCGCAATGCCGCATAAGAAATGGAGGAGAGTATTGCTCGACGCAACTTAGGTAAGTGGAAAAAATATTTAATACTGCAACATGAAATCATTACACCTGTTTTGGATTGCCGTAGCGTTGACAATCGGCACATCAACCCAAAGCTGCACCAAAAGTTCGGCAACTGAAATATTGTCGGACGGGGTCACTATCGAAACCCCAACAGCCAATGTGAGGCTTAAAGCAGTAACCGACAAGATAATAAGAGTGTCGGCATCGCCCGACAGCAAGTTTCCCGATGACGCAAGCCTTGTGGCATTGCCGGTCAATGAAATCCCCGAATTTTCAGTAACACAGACCGACGACAGTGTGTATCTCACGACATCGCAGCTCAAAGCCGCCGTTGACAAGCACACCGGAGCCGTGACATTCCTCGACAAAAACGGTAAAAAGATACTTCAGGAGAACGACGAAAGCCGCTCGTTCAAGCCGATAACCGTAGAAGGCACCGGCGGATACACCGTAACGCAGTCATTCCTCTCGCTCGACGACAACGAAGGAATCTACGGCCTCGGCCAGCACCAAAGCAACGAGTTCAATTACAAAGGCAAGAACGAGGAGCTTTTCCAGTACAACACCAAGGTGTCGATACCCTTTGTAGTGTCGACCGGCAACTACGGCATCCTGTGGGACAGCTATTCGCTGTGCCGCTGGGGAAATCCCGATGACTACAGACAGCTCGGCAACATATTCACGCTCTACGACAACGAAGGCCGCGAAGGCGCATTGACCGGAATCTATACCGACGCAAAGGGCGACACGATGACCCGTCAGGAACCCATGATATATTTCGAGCATCTTATAAGAGGCGACCTCAACCACGTGGTGAACCTGCCACGCGACTTCAACTTCTACGGTTCAAAAGTTGTCTACGAAGGAGAGATCGAGCCCCGTGAGAGCGGCACATTTGACTTCATCATGTACTACTCGGGCTACCAGACCATATACATAGACAACAAGCCGGTAGTGGAACAGCGATGGCGCACGGCATGGAATCCCAACAGCTACAAATTTTCGGTAGATCTTGAGAAAGGCAAGCGCACCCCTATAAGGATTGAGTGGGAGCCCAACGGCGGCGTGGCCTACTGCGGCCTTCGCGTATATGCCCCGACACCCGACGACAAGAAGAATCAACTCACATGGTGGGGCGAGATGCAGGACATGATCGACTACTACTTCATCTACGGCGACAACATGGACGATGTGATAAGCGGCTACCGCACTCTCACCGGCAAATCGCCCATAATGCCGAAATGGGCCATGGGCTACTGGCAAAGCCGCGAAAAGTACAACACTCAGGACGAAGTGCTGTCGACATTAGCCGAATTCCGCAAACGCCGCATACCCATCGACAACATAGTCATCGACTGGCAGCACTGGGAGGAGGACGCATGGGGCAGCCATGAGTTTGACCGCAAGCGATTCCCCGACCCCAAAGGTATGGTCGATTCCATCCATGCAATGAACGGGCGCGTAATGATTTCGGTGTGGCCAAAATTCTATGTCACTACCGAGCATTTCAAAGAGTTTGACAAAAACGGATGGATGTACCAGGGAGCCATTCGCGACAGCATCCGCGACTGGGTCGGCCCCGGCTATCTCGGCTCCTTCTACGATGCCTACGACCCCGATGCACGCAAGCTGTTCTGGGAGCAGATGAACGACCACTACATGCCGCTCGGATTTGATGCATGGTGGATGGATGCCAGCGAGCCCAACATTCGCGACTGCACCGACATCGAGTATCGCAAATATCTGTCGACACCAACGGCACTCGGCCCGTCGGCCAAATATTTCAACGCCTACGCTCTGATGAACGCCGAGGCCATCTACAACGGACAGCGAGGCGTCGAGCCCGACAAGCGCGTGTTCCTGCTTACCCGCTCGGGATTCTCGGGTCTTCAGCGCTACTCGACCGCCACATGGAGCGGCGACATCGCAACCCGCTGGGAGGACATGGAAGCGCAGATATCGGCGGGACTAAACTTCTCGGTCAGCGGAATCCCCTACTGGACCATGGACATTGGCGGCTTCTGTGTCGAGGACCGCTTTGTAGCCGCCCAACGGGAGTACAACTTCACCGGCAAAGAAAACGACGACCTCAAGGAGTGGCGTGAACTGAACACGCGCTGGTATCAGTTTGGAGCCTTCACCCCGCTCTTCCGCGCCCACGGCCAATGGCCCTTCCGCGAGGTGTTCAACATCGCCCCCGAATCGCATCAGGCCTATAAGTCGATAACGGCCTACACAAAGTTGCGCTACAACCTCATGCCCTACATATACTCGCTTGCCGGCATGACCTACTTCAACGACTACACCATCATGCGCCCCATGGTGATGGACTTCACCGACGACAAAGCCACATTTGACATCAAGGATCAATACATGTTTGGTCCGGCACTTCTCGTAGCCCCCGTATATAAATATGGAGCACGCAGCCGCAGCGTCTACTTCCCCGAAGGCAGCCGGTGGTATGACTTCTACAGCGGAAAGATGATTGAAGGCGGCCGCGACATCACTGTCGACGCGCCCTACGAGAGGATGCCGCTCTATGTGCGCGCAGGTTCGATCATTCCCGCAGGCGGCGACATAATGTCGACAGCCGAGGAGTCCGACGAACCGATGACTATCGTTGTCTACGGCGGAAATGACGGCGATTTCACCCTCTATGAGGACGAAGGCACAAACTACGGCTACGAACGCGATGAATTTTCCAAGATAAGGTTCCGATATGACGACGCAGGCTCTACCCTGACGATAGAGAGTCGCGAGGGACAATACCCCGGCATGAAAGCCGACAGGCTGTTCAACGTAGTAAAGGTCGACGGCAATCATGCAACGCCCAACGCCATAAAGGCCAAAGGACAGCTTGTGAAATACAACGGTGAGAAAGTGACCGCCAACATTTGACTTAACTTAAAAATTTAACTTATAATACATGAAACTTAAAACGACACTGATGTCGATAGCAATCGGCACATCGATATTGGCCTCAGGCCAACAGCCGATCTATCTTGACAAGACAAAGCCCATTGAGGAGCGTGTGGAGGATGCCCTCTCACGAATGACACTTGAAGAAAAAGTAAGAATGTGCCATGCCCAGAGCAAATTTTCAAGCGCAGGAGTTCCGCGCCTCGGTATCCCCGAAATAAGGATGAGCGACGGCCCTCACGGGGTGCGTGCCGAAATCAACTGGAACGACTGGGGATACTCCAACTGGACCAACGACTCCATCACGGCATTCCCGGCACTCACGGCCCTTGCCGCCACATGGAATCCTGAAATGTCGGCAATCTACGGAAAGAGCATCGGCGAAGAGGCCCGCTATCGCGACAAGAACGTGATGCTCGGTCCCGGCGTTAACATATATCGCACACCGCTCAACGGCCGCAACTTCGAGTATATGGGCGAGGACCCCTACCTTTCGGGAGAAATGGTAGTCCCCTACATCCAGGAGCTGCAGAAAAACGGCGTGGCTGCATGCGTCAAGCATTTCGCGTTTAACAATCAGGAGCGCTGGCGCGGCAGCATAAATGTGGTGCTTTCAGATCGCGCACTCTATGAAATATATCTCCCGGCATTCAAGAAGGCCGTAGTCGACGGCGGTGCCTGGAGCATCATGGGCGCATACAACCAGGTGTGGGACGAGCATTGCTGCCACAATTCACGCCTGCTCAACGACATTCTGCGCGGAGAGTGGGGATTTGACGGCGCAGTCATTACCGACTGGGGCGGCGCTCACGACACAAAGCAGGCGGCCCTCAACGGTCTTGACATCGAAATGGGAACCTGGACCAACGGCCTCACAAGCGAAAGCAAGTCGCCCTACTCCGACTACTATCTCGCCAATCCCTACCTCAACATGATACGCAGCGGCGAGGTGCCCGAATCGACAGTCGACGACAAGGCCCGCAACATTTTGCGACTCATCTTCCGCACGGCGATGAATCCCGACCGCCCCTTCGGTTCGGCCACATCACCCGAACACTACGCTGCAGCCAAGCGCATCGGCGACGAAGCAATCGTGCTCCTTAAAAATAACGGCATACTGCCGCTCGACCCGGCCAAATACAAAAAGGTGCTCGTGGTTGGCGAAAACGCCGTCAGATTCCTCAACGAGGGTGGCGGCTCGTCAGAGCTAAAAGTCAAGGACATGTTCACCCCTCTCGACGCCCTGCGCAACACCTACGGCAACGGCGTGACATACGCCGAAGGCTATCGCTCGGGACGCGCCATGTATGAGCGCGAAGACCGCATAACGCAAAACACATTGGACTCGTTGCGCAATCAAGCCGTGGCAATGGCCAAAGATGCCGATGCAGTAATATATATAGGTGGACTTAACAAGAATGCATTCCAGGATTGCGAATCGACCGACCGCCGCGAGTACAACCTCCCCTGGGGACAGGACAAGATAATCGAGGAGCTGGTTGCAGTCAACCCCAATGTGATAGTGGCCAATGTCACCGGCAACGCCTATGCAATGCCCTGGCTCGACAAGGTGCCGGCCGTGATACAAAGCTGGTATCTCGGCACAATGATAGGCCCGTCGATGGCCGATGTGATTTCAGGCAAGACCAATCCGAGCGGCAAGCTTCCGTTCTCATTCCCCAAGCGACTTGAGGACAACGGAGCCCACTCATTCGGTGCCGAATCCTATCCCGGAATTGAGCGCGAAGGCAAGAGCCCTCAGCAGCAATATCTTGAGGACATTCTGGTAGGCTATCGCTGGCACGACACCAAAAAAATTCCGGCCATGTTCCCGTTTGGCCACGGACTGAGCTACACCACATTTGAGTACGACAAGGCTTCACTTTCATCCAACCTTATGGAGGGCGACAAGAGCATCACCGTCACTGTACCGGTTACCAATATCGGCAAAGTTGCCGGAAAAGAGGTGGTACAGCTCTACATCGCCGACGAAAAGTCGTCGCTTCCGCGTCCGCTCAAGGAGCTGAAGGGATTCAAAAAAGTGGAATTGAACCCTTCGCAAACCAAGGTCGTGAAATTTGAGATAACACCCGACGACCTGAAATTCTTTGACGACAAGGCTCACGAATGGATTGCCGAACCGGGCAAATTCAAAGTTTACATAGGCTCGTCAAGCACCGACATAAAATCGACATTGCAGTTTTCTTATAAATGATTTGATTTATACAAAACGACAAAGGCTTGCTTCAGCATAGAAGCAAGCCTTTGTTTTTGCTATTTATATCACGACAAGCAACCGTCAATGCCGGTGGAAAGCTCCTCCGCCTTCCTTGGCCACTTTCATGTATACCGGATCATTGTCGCCGGGAGGCGTGTCCTCCTCAAGCGTAACAGTATAATAGACATAATCGTCTATGCCGTGCTCATCACGCCATTTACGCGGTGCAACGCCTGAATCGCGCAGACCGCAGAACCAAATCATAGTGCCTATTTCACTGTCAATTTTAATTCCCGAAGAGTAAGCCAAGATTGGGAATGCCGCGTCATCGTCGGCGGTATAAGTTTCCATAAGGATTTTATTTTTATCGATATCCAATGTGTCGGAAAACATCGGCTGACCGTTAACAGGATATACGCATTCCAGCAACATCTTGCCGTTATCGATCGGCACGGCCATGAAATCAAGCGTTTCCACGCTGTCGGTCAACACGAAATGAATAAACTCCGACATCATCTCCTTTTCGGAAAACTCACCGTTGTGACATGAAATACGCTTAATTTTGCCGCGCTTACCGTTAAAGTCACCCTTCATCGTGGCACTTATGCACTGAACGCCCTTTATCCTGAAGTATTGCTGCATAACCTCGGGCAACGACAGAGCCTTGTTGTCATACTCCATCTTAACCTGCTGAGCATACACATTAACAACGCCAATCAACACGATTAGAAATGTGATAAAAGTCCTTTTCATACTATAACATTTTTAATAGATATATTTTGCAAAAGTATCAAAATACAGCAACAAACCGTCGGAACTCCATCCATTTAACCAAAAATTAACTATGCCCGATACCCTCAATTCAAAAATACGTTATCGTCCATTGACCACATCAACACGCCTAATTTGACAGTACAGTTGTAAAGTTCAATAATATTTTCTATTTTTGCAGTCAAATCCAAAGTCGCCGTCAAACGACAACGGACACAGCTTCGAAGCTTTTAATTGTGGAGAAGTAATTGAAAATGTTTGGTATGGTCGCGCTATTGCGCAGTGTAATTAGTCCTAAACCTCTGTCAGCTAAACTCATAACGCCGATGGAGGGAATTTTAGCATCGCCCAGGATTATATAGGTTTTAATTTCACCCCCGACTATATGCACGAAATCGCAGAACAAATTGTCGACCTGTCGCAACTCCTGGCCAAGAGCATCGAGGGAAAGACACCGTCAACGGTAAAATATTATCGGGCATGCATCTCTTCATTCCGTAAATTCCTGGGAAACGACACCATCGATGTGACCGATTTCGACGAGAACGACTTGTCGAGATTTGCCACGTGGCTTGTCGATGAAAAAAAGTCGGCATCAACGATAAAACTCTATCTGATGACGCTGCGCGCCATCTTCAACAACTCGGTCGACGACGGAAACAAGGTGTTTGCCAACGTATCGTCGAAAAACGATGCCGAAACCAACCTCACGACACGTGACGACATCTTAACCGTAGCCAACGCCTCGATGAGTCAATATCCGGCACTCGCACGAGTACGCGACATGTTCATGTTCAGCTTCTACACCTGCGGCACATCGTTTGAGCGCATGAAGCTCATGACGCTCAACGACATAACCGACGACTACATAAACATTCCCGACGGGCGTAAGATAATCAGGCTCTCATGCATGGACCGCCTGCTACCCGACAAGAAATCCGACAGCAACGCCCCACTCTTCCCCCTTGCCGATACACTTGACTTCGACGAATACGCCTCACGACTGGGCATCGTCAGCCGCAACCTGCAACTACAGCGTCAGCTCAACCCCGACTCCGCGCTCAACGGCTGGATATCATGCGCAAGAGAGTGCGGCATCGACCTCTCGGTCATTGCCGAATGTGTCAGCAACACCGAAGCCTCGATATTTCAATTCGCCGACCGTCGTGACATGCCCGTTGACCGCGACGACATCGACGCAGCCGTGCGTCAGGTAGCATCATCAGTGTGTGACATCGAAAGCCATTGGTATGCCATGCGCATGTTCTCCCCCGTCGACACCGTACTAAAGCAGATAGAGTCAACCGCAGGAATCGACGTAGAAACCTACTATCCCGTCGAAGAGGTGGTCAAGATGCAAGGCAAGAAACGCATCGTCAAGACACAGCCCGTCATACGCAACATCATATTCCTGCGCGCCACCTCCGAAGAGGTCAAGTCATTAAGCAGCAACCTGTTTGGAACAGCGGCAATATATACATCATCTACCGGTACATCACGCGAATATGCCATAATCCCCGAAGCCGAAATGATGCGCTTCAAATGGATCATATCACGATGCGCCGAAATGACGATGCTCGACGAAGAACGCCGTTGCCACCTCGCTGAAGGAACGAGAGTGCGCGTGACCGACGGCACATTTGCCGGATACGAAGGCCTCGTAATAAAAGAAGGACGACGCTACAACCTCATCGTCGAACTGCTCAACCTGCAGTTCATGGTCAAGGCCGAAATCCCCGCCACCTTCCTCACCGTCATCCCCTAACCCCGCCCCACCACCGCATCAGGCGCCAACCGCCATGCCCGAATCACTGAAACACAATTCGGTTTCGGATCCAAATTGGCGATAAGCGGAATCATCGATACGATATACCAGAATGTTTGCCTGATAGTAATCGGCAAAGTGTTCCGAACAGCCGACCTTGGTTACTACACACATGCTCACCAGTTCGCACAGTTCCCGGGAACTTGGGGACAAGGCAAATGAAACGAAACGCGGATGGTATGAACATAACCGGGTTGAAGACCTCTCGACGCTTGGCTCATTGATACTCCGCAACTATCGCCGCTTCATCGGCTCCCTGTTCCCGACTGTGCTCGACTTCGATGAAAAGATGGAGCTCAACAATCGCATTATAGCGGAACTTTCCACACGCCCCAACCTCGCCCCCTACGACCGCTAAGCATTCCGCCTGGCGCTGGAATTCAACAAAGAAATAGTAACGGATTAGTCGAATCAAGCCGTTTGCAAATTAAATTTCAAACGGTCATCTTTAATAAAAAAAGAGATATACTGAAAGGCATACAATACACTGTCAACATTGCTCAGGACATGCTTCAAGGTTAAACATCACGAGGCTTCTTGACGGAATAATTCGTGAGATTGACAAAATGAATCAAGAATCATTTTTCGAATCCATGATGGATATTATCGAAAGAATTGACAACATAAATAAAACAGTTATTCTTGCCAACATATTGCGTCATTAATATAAGAGGAGATATTTCTAGGTCAAATTACCTTCGTCATTGCTGGATAATTGCAAATGTAACATATCTCGATAAAAAAATTATATCATTATACAGTAGATTATTACGAACCGTCATCGACAGAGATTCTGTTTGCAAATGGACTTATTCGTGAAACAGTAATTGATGTAGGTGAATACGATGCTGATGACGTAAATACCGGAGGAAGCAAATATGGACTCTCTCCATTAGGAAAAGAGATGCTCCGATTCGGATTAGATTGCATGAAATGGCAATACAAAGGCAAAGGTCGTACAATTCCAGATACACAATGGGAAGGAATAGACTAATTAACATAAATCCAGACCGAATCATAAACCCCAATTTATTGAACCATCCCTATACCTCAATAACTTTAAATATTTTCTCTAAGGAATAATTGTACAGTTGCATGAGCAATATAAATGCCGGAAATAATAAACGTATAGCCAAGAATACTATATTCTTATATTTTCGCATGGCAGTTGTTATGATTGTCAAATTCTACATAGCTCGAGTACTTCTTGAGGCATTGGGAGTACAGGAATATGGAGTATGGAATCTGCTTGCATCGTTTGTGATATCTTTTCAATTTATAAGTGCTCCCATAGTAGTTTCTACACAACGATTTCTCAACTACGATATGGGACAGGGTGGAAACCGACTCACCTCTATCTTCAATCTAAGTTTTGAGCTTATACTAATTGTGAGCATATTGCTTACTATAGTGCTTGAGACTGCAGGTCTTTGGTTTGTAGAGCACAAGATGAACTTTCCTCCGGAAAGTGCCAATTCCGTGGAACTATTATACCAATTAACTATTTTAAGCCTTGTATTTCAACTTGTTCAAAAGCCATTTGAATCGATTGTGATTGCTCATGAAAAGATGTCGTTTTATGCCTATATCGCATTTTTCGAGGTTATTGTCCTATTGGTTATTACTATAATGCTGAAGTGCGATATTTCTGACAATAAATTAATCTGGTACGGAGCAATGAATCTAGTTCTCTATGTTACAGAGTTTCTCATTTATATTATTTATTGTCATCGACGATTCTCCTGCTGTAAGTTTCGTCTTTGCTGGGATAGAAAACAGGCAAAAGAGATAGCAGTATTTTCCGGATGGAATCTTTTTGGCGGTCTATCCTCGATGACGGCTAATCAAGGTGTCAATGTCCTGCTAAATATTTTTTTTAATGTAGTTGTCAATGCCGCTTTCGGTATAGCGACTCAGATTAGGGGGGCTATAAACCTCCTTATTGGCAATCTACAGAAAGCATTCGACCCACAGATAGTGAAAAATTACTCACTTGGCAATACCGCACGGTTTCATTCTCTCACGTTCGGCATAATAACCTTTTCCTATATCCTTGCTCTTGTTGTTGTGTTTCCTCTATGTTGGAACATCGATTTTATACTTACGATATGGCTTGGTAATGATGTACCTCGATTTGCAAGCATATTCAGCATATTAACTCTTTTGCAGATGTTGTTCGTTGCATTAGGAGGCCCTATTGACACAGCCATATTCGCCACTGGCAAAATAAAATCATATCAGCTTTGGCTCAGCGGAGAAATCTTTCTCAACATAGTAATATGCTATATTCTATTCCGACTCTCATATGGCCCTATATCAGCATTCATAGTAAAACTATTAGTAGAAGTGATGATTACATTCACACGCCTATTATTTTTGTCTCGGGTCGGCATTTCGTTTGGTATAGTAGTACGCAAAGTGCTACTCCCTCTTCTTGTAGTCAGTCTTCTCTCTTGCGGAATAGCTGCTGCTATATGCTCCTACATATCCTTCTCAGATTCCTGGATTGGCTTATTGGGGTCAACACTCATTTTTGAGCTTTTACTTGTGATTACAGTATGGGGGGTTGTTCTAGATAACGATAAAAGACAAACAGTAATTAGAAAAGTAAAAACGATATTCATTCGATAAATCATGAAAATTCAGCATTATCAGTTAAACAACGAGCCTATCCCAAAACCTATCAGTGAATTTGTCAAATATAAGTTACCTCTTTTGCTGTATGCGCCTGTGTCATACACATTATCTCTTATTCATAGACTCCGTTCTACCAAACATGAATTCAGACACAAAGTTTCATTATGCCTGATATTCAAGGATGAAGAGCCATATCTCAAGGAGTGGATCGATTATCATATTCTTATTGGAGTAGATCACTTTTATCTCTATAATAATAACTCTTCCGACCGCTTTATGGAAGTATTATCTCCATATATTGCACAAGGTAAAGTAACGCTTATTGATTTCCCTGAAAAATATGCACAAGTTAAAGCTTACCGTCATTGCTATGAAACATTTCATACAGAAACAGAATGGTTAGGCTATATTGATGCTGATGAGTATATAAACCTAATCAAATACGACTCCCTCAAAGATTTACTTGACAAATATAAAAATTTCCCATCGGTATATCTAAATTGGCGAATGTTTGGTACTTCCGGTCATCTGAAAGAAAATCCTGATGAATTTACCATCGAACGCTATACACAGGCTTGGGCAAATCTTAGTTCTACCGGTAAAGGATTTATTAATAATAATTTCCCCTCCCACTCTGTAAGTGTACATTTTCATACATCACGACTGTTCTCATTCCCGATTCTTGGAGTGCTTGCCAACAAGAGTCCTTATCGCTCCACCCATTTTGTTTCTTCTCTTGGCGTTGATAAGGTTGCTTACATCAATCATTATTGGAGTCGCTCACTCGAATTTTATAGATTTAAAGATTTTATAAAGGGGGATTCTACTAGCGCTCAAAATAAAAAAGCTAGAAAGGGAGAAGGCCGTTTTGAGAAACATGAATTGCGCAATATCTGCAAAGACTTCTCGATTCAGCGCTGGCTGATATTTTTGAAATAAAGGGTTAGACGTATATGTATAAATTAAGACACCTAGAACAAAATTAAACGTAAATGCTACTCTATATTATTCCGTTTGTTTTAACGATTCTTTCGTCTATTAAATATGACATAAACAGAAAGAATGACATATGGGAAAAATATGGGTTACTTTTTTTATTTGTTTACTTGATATTATTGATTGGATTGCGCTATGAGGTAGGTGGAGATACAATAAATTATATGGGAGACTATGATTGGAGAGTTCCATTGTCACAATACAAATTATCATTTAATGATAAATTTCAACCCGGTTATATTATTTTGTGCTCTTTAGGAAAAAGTATATCACCTGACTTTTATGTTTTTCAATTAATCCATTCAGCGCTATTGAACACATTGTTATTTTTATTTATTAAAAATAATACCAAATATGTATATACATCTCTTGGTATAATATTTTTAACTTGTTATTTTTATTTCTCGACCGAGATACTAAGAGAATCTATAGCTGTCCTTATTTTTTCACTAAATTATAAAAATCTTATCAATAGGAGATGGCTTAGTTACTACACTGGTGTTCTTTTATGTTTTATGTTTCATTTATCCGCCATTTTCCTTGTAATTATACCATTTTTGCGTTGGATACGATTCAATGCAGTATTCATTTTCTTGGTATTTATAGAATTACTACTTGTTTTAAATTTTAGGAATCTCCTTATAAATATATCATCAATCTTATCAATTGATCTTATCAATTCATATATAGATGAAACATCTCATGGACTTCTCGCTGATTTAATGAATTTATTAAGATCTTTTATCATTCCTACTACATTCGCGTTAATGATTAAGAAAGGTCTTAAACGCAAAATGCCTTTTGAAAATATGATAGCTATCTTTTCCTTGATTGGATTATTAGGCTTTTTTAATCCAATTATATTTGGTAGACTAACAAATTACTTTATACTATTCTTTAGCCTATCTATAGCAACAATAATCGTTGATCTTTTACGGTCTAAAAGATATATTATCCGCAACTATGCTACTATTATTATTATTATTATAGCTATTTCTTATGGTTCATCATATATAATGTATAAAAGATATACATTATGGTATCCATACTGCTCAATTTTTTCAGCAAAACATATTGAGCGTGAGTATTTAAATAAAACCTTATTAAACAGATAAATATCGATTACTTTTTTTAAGTAAAGGAATGAATTCATATCCACTTGTTAGTATTATTATTCCCAACTACAATCATGCCCCTTTTCTAAAGGAGCGGATTGACAGTGTATTGAACCAGACCTATGATAATTTTGAAGTCATTATTCTGGATGACAAATCCACGGATAATTCAAAAGAGGTTATCGAAGTTTATCGTAGTCATCCCAGAATATCACAAATAGTATATAACGAAGAAAATTCCGGCTCCACGTTCAAGCAATGGCAAAAAGGATTTTCTTTAGCAAAAGGTGAATACATCTGGATAGCCGAAAGCGATGATATTGCCCATCCTGATTTTCTCAAAAATTTAATTAATGCTATTGCCGGTGATAAAGGAGTAGTTCTTGCCGCTACAGGAATTACCCTAATTAATGAAGATGGCAAAACATTAGGTTATGAAAGTATAAGTAAATCTAAATATATCCGTAAATATTCCTCTAAGCAGTTTATCCGAGAAAATATGCTTATTGGCAACCATTTATTAAACGCAAGTTCTGCCATTTTTCGTAAAGATATCATATCAAAGATTCCCAAGGATTACACTAAGCTAAAAGCATCAGGTGATTATCTTTTCTGGGTTGAAATTGCTAACCAGGGAAAGACAGTGGAAATCCCAGATAAACTCGATTATTTCCGGCGTTCCTCCACAACTGTAACACCCCGACTTTATGCTTCAGGAAAAGCTTTTGAAGAGTCTAAGATTGTTTTCTCCCGATTGCAAGAATTGGGATATGCCAAAGGTTTGTATAGAAACTTAATAGTTGGTTTCCGAATGAATCAAATCAAGAAAAGCAGGGGATTCAGTTCTGAGGAGGTAAGGCAACATTGTTTTAACCTATGGAAACAGGAGAACAAACTTCCCCTGTTTGATTACTCGGTGCTTTTTCTTTTTGGGATATATCGGAAAGTAAAGCGATATTTAAGGAATTTATAATGAAGAACAACATTGGTAAACTAAAAGACTGCTACGGATGCGGAGTATGCACAGCCGTCTGTCCTGTTAAGATAATCAATCTTAAAGAAAATGCTGGAGGATTCTATTCTCCACAAATCTCCAATGAAGAAAAATGCATAAACTGTGAGTTATGCCTAAAAGTATGTGCCTTCAATCATAAGGAACTTTCCCTTCAAAATGCTATTCCTAAAAGTTATGCCGGATATAGCAAGAATGACATTATTAGGCAGAGATGTTCTTCCGGTGGTGTCGGTTTTGAAATAGCAAGATTCTTAATCGAAAAAGGATATAAGGCATGTGGAGTAAGATATGATATAAGTAATGAACGAGCTGAACATTTCATAGCCTCCTCTGTGGAAGAATATACTCCCTCCATTGGCAGCAAGTATATACAAAGTTTTTCACAAACGGCATTCTCTGAAATATCAAGGAAAGAAAAGTATTTTGTGTCAGGCACTCCCTGTCAGATTGACTCATTCCGACGATATATCCGGCATCTCAAAATAGAAGATAATTTTATATTGCTCGATTTTTTCTGTCATGGAGTCCCATCTATGTTGTTATGGCGCGATTATCTTCACAACGTAGAAAAAGAAATAGGTAAAGCAGGATTTGTTTCTTGGAGAAATAAAACAAATGGTTGGCACGATTCATGGAATATGAATGTTGACCCTGTTGAATCCAATGACATTGACTGGCATAATTCATATAATATCAACATATTGGAAAAAAAACACTTCTACCAATCCCGATGGAAGGGCGGAGATTTATTCTATAAATTTTTCTTAAGCAATTATTGTCTCAATAAGTGTTGCTATAAGAGTTGCAAATACAAGTGTTTTTTATCATCTGCGGATATCCGGATAGGAGATTTATGGGGGAAAACTTTTAAAGATGAAAACCTAGGCACTAATGCAGTGATTGTCTTCACGGAAAATGGGGCAAAAATTCTGGAACAGTTAAAACAATGCAACCTTTCACCTATTGCAACTAACACTTGTGTGGAAGGGCAAATGAAAAAATGTCCTTCTCTCCCATTAATCTATCGACATTTATTAAAAGCTCTTGGTAAGGATGAGCCTTTACAAAAGACCTTCAACCACATTGTTAAGCCATACAGGTTGCTCACTATTCCAAAACGGATAATGAATCTGATAAGCTATAAATTAGGTATTAAACTTATTTCCCATTAATCGATGAAAAAAGTCGGGATCCTCTCTATGCAAAGAGTAATAAACTATGGCTCCTATCTTCAAGCTTATGCCCTAAAACAGTTACTGCTACAACAGGGTGCGACATCTGTCGAATATATTGACATCATAAGAGGAAAAAACCTTAAGGGTTACCAATCTTCAGGATTCCCATACTATCTGAGCCGTTTGAAAGCTTTGTTGAAGATTATTGCTGCCGGAAGAATTATAGAGAAAAGAAAAACTCTATGCTTTATGAAGCAGGTATCAAAAAAACTTCAAGAAGCTTGGAAAGAATTAGGGCTGAAAGACTATCCCTACTATCCTCCGGTAGACTTAGCAGTAGTTGGCAGTGATGAAGTATTTCATTGTTGTCAATCCACTTCATGGGGTTTCACAACCCAACTATATGGAAATATTAAAGAAGCAAAAGAAGTTGTCAGCTACGCAGCTTCTTTCGGAGGAACAAAACTTCAAGACATATTTAGGCTCGGTATTGGAGAAGAGATTGCAAAAAGTCTTCGCAGGATGAAATATATTTCTGTTCGAGATGATAACTCCCATAAGATAGTAAAGAATTTGACGGGACGAGAAGCCGAAATAAATCTTGATCCTGTATTGGCTTACGGTTTTAAACAAGAGATTGTCAATTCGGGTCCTGTGGACGAGAATAATTATATTCTACTTTATTCCTATCCGGATCGTATCAACGATAAGAAAGAAATTAAAGCAATCAAAGATTTTGCAAAGAGGACCGGAAAAAAACTAATATGCGTTATGTCAAGATATGACTGGTGCGACAGGGCAATAATTCCAACTCCGCTCGAACTGTTCAGTTGGTTCAAGAATGCGGATTTGGTAATATCAGAAACATTCCATGGTACCATTTTCTCCATTATTACCGAACGTCAATTTGCTACTATCGGCAGAGAATCTGCATTGCCAAAACTCACTTCAATGCTTCAGCCTTACGGCCTCACTGATCGACTCGTAAGTAAAGATAACTCAATTGATAAGATATTCTCTAATTCAATTGACTATATTGGCGTTAATGAAAAATTGGGGCCCCTACGTGAAAAAGCATACCAATACATAACTAAAATATTTCAATCATAATGATATGGATAAAGTTATCCTGGTTTGAGAAGGGTTAAAGAAATTTTCGAAATTTCAAATAACTGGTTTAGTGTTCTATCAGAGTAATGTATTGTTAAATCAACCCATTCCCATTTTAGAGCTTTAAATTATTTCACATTATTATCAAAACTATGAGTCAGAATAATAAGCGGTTACTTGCATTTGACGCCATTAAACTCTTTGCCATATTTCTTGTCGTATATGGCCATTGCATTTTACACCTGCAGAATTACAGTTATGATATTAAAGAGAACATCATATATCGATTTGTTTCTTCTTTCCACATGCCATTGTTTATGGCTATTTCAGGTTATTTTGGATCAAAAATATTTAACCTAAAGTTTTCTGATATTGTTGCAAAGAAATGGAAAAGGTTAATTGTACCGTCAATCTCATTCGGTGTATTGTTTGGCATCTCATGGTGTTATTTTGTTGAGGAGGGGGCAGTTACGTAGGGACTCTTGTCAGGTGTTATTGGTTTTTAAAGAGCCTATTTTGTTTCTCTTTGCTTTATTGGGTATGTAGAAAAATGCCAAACGTAACTATTGGAATTATTCTTACACTAGTCATTAGTCAATTTGTGTTTGCTTATAAAGTAAATGAAATGTATCCATCCTTTTTGGTTGGAGCCTACTTATATAGTCATAGAGTATAATATATTGAAAAATATTGGATAAGAATTTTTTTAGTATGTCTAATATGCTATATGATATTGTTCTGCTTTGATGATTACGAAATGTTTTCATATCCTGTTTTAAGGCTGCATAAATACATAAAATCGCCGGGAATAGGCTTTTACCTGTCAATTCAAGCATATATAATAACAATGGGAATTTTTGGTTCTCTTTCAGTAATTTCGTTATTTGTAGGTATCGGACAGAAATATAATGATACAAAATATGGGGAGTATATATCTAGATGGGGTTCTGAAACCTTAGGAATATATCTTATTCAGGCAATACTTTTAGAACACTTCATGATGAAGACTCTCAACTTTTCCAATGTTTCATGGGGCTTATTCAATCTTGTAACTGCTCCTATAATATAATCGTTATCATTCTATGCCTTACAATTATCTCTGTGATGAAAAAAAGTAGATTCTGTAGAATATATTTTCTTGGAGAAAATAAATAATATGAAAAAAATACTGCTATTTTGTGAGGCGTTGAGGAATCGTGCCGGAATTGAGCGAATGACTGTAGAGTTGGCCAATTTGCTTAGTGAAGATTATAAAGTATCTATCGTCACTATTGACCTGTTCAAAGCTGAGGAATGTCCTTATGCAGTTTCGCCAAAAGTCAAAATAATGTCATTAAACTCCTCATTCAATAAAACTTTCTCATCACTGAAAAGTCTGAATATAAGAAATATCCGATTATTCAGAAAAATATGTAAAGAGTTGTACCCTGAGGTTATAATTACTGTTGCGACACCTCTCATACGGATTTCAGCTCCAGCAATTATCGGACTCGGGATAAGAAATATAGGTTGGGAACACTTTAATATATTTGCCGGCTCAAAGGCGGGGACATTATTCAAGTCAGTTGCACCATGGTTTGTTGACAAGACCGTAGTCCTGACAGAAGCTGATGCCGTTGATTATCGAAAGAAAAAGGCACCTGACATAATCGTGATACCCAATTTTACCTCTATAGGATCAAACAATCCTTCAAGAATAGAAAATAAGGTGCTTCTTGCCGTCGGGCGACATTCCGAACAAAAAGGATTCGATCTTTTACTAAAAGCTTGGGCCAAGTCAAAGCCTCAGGGATGGTTGCTGACTATAGTTGGCGACGGAAAGCTTAAAGAAGACAATATTGATCTTGCAGAGAAACTGGGTATTTCAGATTCCGTGATTTTCAAACCGTCAACCCCCAATATCGTTGAGGAGTTTCAAAATGCGTCATGTTTTGTGCTGTCGTCACGATATGAAGGCCTTGTCCTGGTCTTGATTGAAGCAAAAACAATGGGCCTCCCGAGCATATGTTTCGATTGTCCGAATTCGCCCCGTGAGGTAATCCGTCATGGAATCGACGGATGGCTTGTGCCTTCGGAAAACATTGATGCTTTAGCTAAAGAGATTGAGCTGAGATTAAAGGACATTGATACTCTTAGACTCGCAGGTGAAAAGGCGCGAATTGATGCTTTGAAAAGATATAGTCCCGAAGCAATAAAGTCGCAATGGGAAAACATTTTATAAAAGCATAATAACCAATGAAAATTTTACATTTTACAGGTTCTACTGCAATTGGGGGTGTTGCGTCGATAGTTTATGAACTTTCTAAATATTGTACATCCCGAGGACATAATGTTGATCAATTATCGATGTGCAATGAGCCACACTTGATCGATTCATCAGGGAAATATGAGGACATTGGAGTAAGGACTTTCATTTCTCCAACATCAAATAGATATACTTATCGCCAGCTTAAGAGTCTGATAAAAACTATGCGGGAATACGACATTGTTCATGTGCATCAATTCCCTGAACAATTATATGGGGCATTGGCATCAATGTTAAAATCTCCGAATAATATCCCGAAGGTAATTACAACTGAACATAGTACATGGAACAACAGGCGTAATTATAAACTTTTGAAATATTTTGACCGGTGGATGTACAGCAATTATGATAAAATAGTGTGCATATCGCCACCTGTTTATGATTCTCTTGTAAAGTGGCTTGACAATGACAGACTCATCAATAAGATAACTACTATAACTAATGGCATAGACATAAACAAATACAGAAATGCGATAAACAATTTAGAAGATTATGTTGGATGTACTGACGGCAATAAATATATTGTAATGGTCGGACGTTTGGAGCATCCGAAGGATCCTATTACCTTAATAAAAGCAATAAAGAATCTACCCAATAATGTCCACGCTGTCTTTTGTGGTGATGGTTATTTAAAAACTCAGATTGAAGCTTCGACAAAAGCTCTTAATATGAAGCATCGTGTGCATTTATTAGGCAATGTCACAAATCCGGAAACCATTCTTAAGGGTTGTGATGTCGGAGTTTTGTCTTCCTATTGGGATGGTTTTGGGCTTGTGGCAGCAGAGTATATGACAGCAGGCATTCCATCGGTAGGAACAAATGTACCCGGACTTAAAGAGGTGATTGGAGATCAGGATCTCTTGTTTGAACCAGGTGATGTGGAAAGACTTACTATCATACTAAAACAACTGCTTGAGAACGATAATTATAGAAATTCTAAAATAGAAAACGGCTATAGCCAAGCGCTAAATTTCACAAGTGAAAAGATGGCATCGGAATATCTTGCTTTGTACGAATCAATCTTATCATAAAAACAATGAAAATATCGTTTTTTATCACCGATATGTCCCAAGGAGGAGGAATGGAACGAGTCACTGCAAATCTTTCCAATCAATTGGTAAGCAGAGGATACGATATTAAAGTCGTATCCCTTATACAGGAGAATCCTAATTTGACATATTTGCTGGACAATAATGTGGAAACTCTCGGTCTCCTGAAAGGGAAATACAATAGGCAGCAACAAATGGCAAAGCGTCTTCTTACCCAGTTCCTAATTCTTAGAAAACTGAAAAATTTTCTCAAGTCAGATTCTTCAGATTTATTTATCGCTCAAGGATTATTGCCTGCACTATTCTTATGGCTATGCGGATATGCAAATAAAACCATCGTATGCGAACATTTTAAATATGAACTTTACACCAATTATTTCGTGCTTAAATTGCGGCTAATGATATATAAAAGCATGAAGAATGTTGTAACATTAACTGATGAAGATGCCAATAAATTCATAAGAAAAGGAATTGATGCTAAAACGATTCCAAATATGGTGCCGTTCAAGATTAATGACGAAATTTCCAAAGGCATTTCATGTTCGCGCCGAATTCTATGCGTAGGAAGGCTGGAGAATCAAAAGGGATTTGATTTGCTCATAAATGCAGTTGCCACCATAAAGGATAGGATGGACGGTTGGGAAATCCATATATATGGCGATGGTAGCCAGAAGGAATATCTTACCGGTTTAATTGAGAATAATCAGTGCGGGCATATAATTAAATTGATGGGATATTCCAATGATATTGATTATGATCGGTATGCTTTTTCCGTTGTGCCTTCTCGATTTGAGGGATTTTCTATGGCTATATTAGAATTTATGGCAAAAGGAGTTCCTGTGGTGTCATTTGATTGCCCTGAAGGTCCTGGGGTACTATTAAAAGGGGAGGTCGGGATACTTATTCCGCCGGAAGATGTTGATAAGCTTTCTAATGCTATATTATCTATGGCGGAGAATTTGGAATTAAGAGAAAAATATGCAAAAAGGGGGCTTCAAAGAGCTTCGAAATATGCCCCGGATTATATAATGAAACAATGGGAGAAGTTACTTGCCTCTGAATAAAAGACTTTTGGTTATATCATCTCATTTCATTTATCCCATTACCGGCGGGAATCAGATACGCAGCGTAATAGTTGGAATTGTTGCTTGAACGACTTGTTGTTGATGTCATATATATAAGTGCTGCAGGAGAGGACGGCTCTATCAGGAAGCATCAGCCTATTATTGGTAAAGTCCTATTTTAAATGGGTTACAACGAAAATCGATTCTACAATTGGGATTTATAACCTATTCAGTTTTTATTAGCTAATTAGATTTTCATGATAATGAATAAAAGTTTCGTGAGCATTATTACTCCATGTTATAATGCGGAAAGGACTATTGTAACCGCTATTGAATCAGTCATAAATCAGTCATTTCAAAACTGGGAAATGTTAATTATAGATGATTGTTCCAATGATAGCTCTCCTGAAATAATAAAGGAATATGCTGATCGGGATCATAGAATTAAGTATTTCCAGACTAATGAGAAATCCGGTTCTCCTTCTTTGCCAAGGAATATTGGCATAGACAATGCTTGTGGAAAATACATAGCATTTCTTGATGCCGATGACATATGGCTACCAAATAAACTTGAACAACAAATTCAGTTTATAGAGAATAATGATTATTCTTTCATTTATTCAGATTATGAAAAAATAAATCATTTAGGGGAAAGGAATAATCGAATAGTAAAGATGCCCGAGTCTGCTTCTTTTTGGGATGTAATAGAAACATGCACAATTCCGTGCTTAACAGCATTGATTAAGAGGGAAATAATAGGCGATACGAGATTCAAACACATTCCAAAGGAAGATTTTGTCTTTTGGCTGGACATTCTTAAGAAAGAAGTCATCGCATATAATGTTGGGCAAGTTTTAGCCCTTTATCGAGAGCAACCGAATAGCCGATCATCTAATAAATTCAATATGATCAAAAATCAATGGATAATATTGAGAAAAATAGAGGGTGTTAAACCTGTCGTAGCTTCATATTTCATGTTTCAATATTTATTCCATGGCGTTTTAAAATTCATTAAATAGCCATTCGCTAGTTTTATAAAAATATAATCCCTGTATCAAAGTTTCCTCTACACACTCTACGAAGGGAATTTACCGCATCGTCGAACGGTTCAAACAATATTATACCTGCAAAAGCCATCAGCCTCAGCTATACCTACCGCACCGAACTTACCGTCGTCATCCGCCTCGCTCGTTATGTTATGAGGCACATTGATCACTTCCCAATCGCCATCATCGACATCGGGTGATTGCCACATTTTAGAATCCCCCCGATGAAACCGCCAGTCACGATTCAAGTCTATGATCTCGCGGGCATTGAGCATTAAGGATGTCACGATAAGCATCAAAGCAATAGCTGCACGTTCTTTCTTCATGGATAAATGGATTATTTGATCAGTTTTCAATTTTTTCACGTTCAACAAAGATAGTAAATTCAGGCAACAACCACAACAACAAAATATTTCCCCCACAGTAAGCGCGATTTAACGAAAATGCCTAAATTTGTAATAGCGCTGATGGCGTGAACCCAAAAACATCAATAAAAACCGAAAAATTATGAAACGTATACTCATGGCGATATTGGCCGCATTGGGCATCTGCACAAGTTGCTCGGCCTCCGATGTCAACGAACTCTCTCCGCAGCAATTCAACGATGCCGTAAACACCGACTCGATGGCTGTCGTGATTGATGTGCGCAAACCGTCGGAATATGCCGAGGGGCATCTTAAAAACGCACAATTGCTTGATTTTCTTGACGAGCCGGCATTTGACGAAGGCATAAAGAAGCTTGACAAGACAAAGCATTACTATATCTATTGCCGCAGCGGACGCCGCAGTCACAATGCTGCCGAGAAGATGCAGAAACTCGGATTGACCGTCTACGACATGAGAGGCGGCATACTGAGCTGGAACCGACAAGGACTCCCCGTTACAACCGAATAACGTAGACTCCGATGGCTAAACAAGAGTATATCATAAAGAACCGCGAATGGCTCCAAAACAAGGCCAATGAACCCGGCGTACTCCCTATCGACAAGGGCATCTACTATAAAGTGTTGAAACGTGGCCGCCCCGACTCCCCTTCGCCCAATCGCAACAGCGTCGTGACCGTCCACTACACCGGACGCACAATCAACGGCAAGCAATTTGACAGCAGCCGGGGAGGCGCTCCCGTAGCCATGCGACTGCGTGAGCTGATTCAAGGATGGATCATAGCCCTGCAGCAAATGCATGTCGGCGACAAATGGGAAATATACCTCCCTGCCGAAATGGGTTATGGCCGCCTATCCCAGCCTGGCATCCCCGGCGGCTCAACCCTCATATTCGAGATTGAGCTACACGGAGTCATGTAACCCCCTCCTCTCCCCCACGCCTACACGAGGCTGCCGAAGCGCCAACCACGCACCCCGGCAGCCTCGATACATACCTTCATTCTAAATACATTTAGATACCTTTATTCAATAGAATTCACTCTCAATCACCCAAAGATAATCACCCGATACTCTTTGCCCTCAACATAATAACTGGCCGTGATTAATAAGGACATAATATGTTTCTCAACACATTCAATTGACGCCTCGGAAATTATTCGTAATTTTGCATTATAACAACCGCAAAATCAAAAAATGGCAGAAATTTCAATGCCGTTGATAAAGATACAGAACTATTAAGCTCCAAAGCAGCAGACTCAAACACTATAAAACTAAAAAATAACTGCGTATGGAGCTTTTCGTTTATTCGCTTGGAACTGAATGATAGTACAAACTATGACAAAAACAAAGGCAAAGCCCTTTCTCAAATGGGCAGGAGGCAAAACCCAGTTGCTTCCTACCATAGACTCATTTTTGCCGGAAACATTCCGTCACGAATATGATGTAACCTACATCGAACCGTTTGTGGGGGGAGGCGCTATGCTTTTTTTCATGCTTCAGAAGTATCCCAATATCAAAAGAGCTATTGTCAATGACATTAACCCCCATCTTATAAAGACCTATACCGTCATCCGTGACGAACCTTTTTCATTAATCGGCACCCTAAATGAACTCCAAAATACATTTAAGTCATTTGTTGAATATGATCAACAAAAAGATTTTTACCTCAATATAAGAAACCGATTTAACCAATCGCAATTGACTGATGTCGAAGAAGCTGCCTATATGATATTCCTGAATCGCACTTGTTTTAACGGCCTATATCGAGAGAACTCCAAAGGTGGATTTAACGTTCCGTTTGGACGATATGCCAATCCGACAATTTGCGATGAAGAGTTGATTCTCGCGGATAGTGAACTCTTGCAAAAAGTTGAACTGTTAAACGGGGATTTTTCGCATACTGCGGAACATGTTCAAGGATATACATTCTTTTATTTTGATCCACCTTATCGTCCTCTTGATGCCACATCAAGCTTCAATTCTTATGTAAAGGAATCGTTTGACGATAACGAGCAAATACGCCTGAAAGATTTTTACTCAAACCTCTCGGCAGGAGGGTGTTTTGCAATGCTCAGTAATTCAGACTGCAAAGGTCGCAATGTGGAAGATGACTTCTTTGATAAATTATATGAAGATTTCTTCATTGAGAGAGTATATGCCAAAAGGTGTATCAATGCCAATGCGACCAAACGCGGAACTCTAACAGAATTACTAATTAGAAACTACGAAAATTATCAGGGTGAACCCACAAACCTCTTTAACAGCTAAAGCCATGTCCGACAGATTTTCAGACTTCATGAAACCATTGAAAGAAACCCACTTTTCGCTAAAAGATTATGTAGATTTCCCTAAAGTTGCAGCCAATGTAGACGCGATTTCAATTAAGCTGAACCAGCTAAATTATCTTATTGGACAAGAAGACATGGCGGCTGCAGTGAAGAGATTGTGGGAAGAGAACCCAAAGGTGTTTACAGTGCTGGATGTACTCATCGCTGTTCGGGCAAAAGATAGGAAAAAAGCGATTGATGCCTATGGTAATATCTATCTTGTCAGCGATTACTTCAATTCTCCGGAACAGGTAACGACGTTTCTTGATGAAACCGGTCTAACCGAAGTCTTTCAGAAAAAGCAAATCAAAAATCTTGTGGACTATGTCTTTGGCGTAGAAGTAGGGCTTGATTCCAATGCACGCAAGAATCGAGGTGGACACATCATGGAGGGACTTGTTGCAAATATTCTGACAGCAAATGGAATCCCATTCGAGCAAGAAGTTTATTACACGGAGTTCCCTGAAATTGTGAGGGCATTAGGGGCCGACAATAAACGATTTGATTTCGTTATCCGCACTCCGCAGAAGGTTTATCTCATTGAGGCGAACTTCTACACAGGTGGAGGCTCAAAACTCAATGAAGTTGCACGTTCCTATTCCGAACTTGCCCCCAAGATAAACGCGGTCCCCGGATTTGAATTTGTATGGATAACAGACGGCATAGGTTGGGAATCAGCGCGGAATAAGCTTGAAGAAGCATTTGCGCATATTCCCAGTGTGTATAACCTTACAAATATCAACACTTTCATCGAGAAACTAAAATGATAAAAGGAGGAACAGGCGGAGCTAATACCTTGACTGGGTTAGTCTATGAAGGGAAAGTCGATTTAAAGACTTTTCTTAATCAACAACCGGGCTACCGTGTTGATGGAAGTCATGTGTTTTATCAGTACGAAGAAGTTGGGCAGATTTTCAAAAAACATGAATTGTATTCCCTGTTTTTAAAACCTCGTGGCGTAGATTGGAGAAATTGTATTTCTGCGAAATTGCTGCCTGATAATGGTATTTACGTTATCATCAACAATACAGTTTATATAATCGAGGTTAAAACTCAAAATGTCGGCGGAAGCGTTGATGAGAAACTCCAAACATGTGACTTTAAGAAAAAACAATATCAGAAGCTTTTCTTTCCTCTGAACATAGAGGTACAATATATTTATATTCTGGATGATTGGTTCAGAAATCCACGATATAAAGATGTGCTGGATTATATTATTTCAGTTGGATGTCAATATTATTTCCAGTACATTCCTCTCCAAAAACTTGGATTACCCGTTCCTACAGTTAGTTAATAACATAATGATAATCCCATTTTACAAATCAGATGACAGAGCCTTCACCATTGTCAATGGCGACTGTTTTGATGTGCTTCCACAGTTTGAATTTAAGTTTGATATGATTTTTGCCGACCCTCCATATTTCCTCTCTAACGGAGGTATAAGCTATCAAGCTGGTAAAGTTGTTTGTGTTGATAAAGGGGAATGGGATAAAGGGGGTAATCTTGAATCTATTATAGAATTTAATCGGAAATGGTTAAAACTATGCCGCGAAAAGCTAAAGGATAATGGGACAATTTGGATTTCCGGTACTCACCATAATGTTTTTGCTATCGCGAACTTGTTAACTGAACTTGGTTACAAAATTCTAAATGTAATAACTTGGGCCAAAACCAACCCTCCTCCTAATATATCATGTCGATTCTTTACCCATTCTACAGAATTCATTATCTGGGCGAGAAAGAGTAAGAAAGTTCCTCATAAGTATAATTACAAACTTATGAAAGCGATTAATAATGGCAAGCAAATGACAGATGTTTGGCGACTTCCTGCAATAGGGCGTTGGGAGAAATCATGTGGCAAACACCCAACACAAAAACCGTTGGCATTACTCACTCGAATTATACTTGCAAATACAAATGAACATGATTGGATTCTCGATCCTTTTGCAGGATCATCCACAACCGGAATTGCTGCAAACCTATGTGGCAGAAGATATTTGGGCATTGAAAAAATAAATGAGTTTGCATCCCTTAGCACAGCGCGTAGAATAGAAATAGAGCAAATTGATGTTAAACGCAAATATATTAGTAAACTTCATGATTTGAACTATATATCCACCATACATCATGCAAATGAATCCGAACCGATGTATGGAAATGACCTTCCATTCTAAGATATTTGGATTATTTTTGTGCTTCGCGACATTATGGGGTGAAATCCGGGATTTCGGCGCATTATATTTGCTGGAAAAAAGTAATTATGGAAAATACAGCAACTAACTCACCGAGCCGCCGAGGCAAAAGTCTGAAATTTGATCAGGAATGGAAGGACGCAGTCGACCGTCTGCCCAAGCACTACCGCGACGAAATATGCGCCGCAATCGAAGCCTATCAGCGCGACTTGACTGTAATCGAGGTTACACCCGGCGTGCCACGGGCCATATTCATGCTCATCATGCCCACAATCCGCCGCCGCTATCGCGCACGTGAATTGCGTCGCCTTGCACGCGCCCGCAAATCAGATGCAAAATCCGCTCAATCAAGCCGCTGTGCATCCTGTCAGAACAATGTAACGCAGCCTACACCGGCTCAACAAGCCCCAAACCAACAACAATCCCAATCCACGCCCGCAGTCAAGCAACAGGCCGCGCAGCCCAAGTCAGCACCTTGCGAGCAACCTCAAATAACAGCATCCCCCTCCCCGACAACAACTGAAAGCAGCCCCGGCAAGAGCACACTCGAGAAACTGCTGCGCCACAAGCACTCCCGTCACAACCACAAGAAACACCGTCGCCATTAACCGTGGCAACCGCACATAACGGCACGACCTGCAATCCGGAAGCATCGGCCTAAGCTTCCGGTGTCAACAAAATATCGGGAACGGCGTCTAAAATCGAGCACCTCTAAAAAAAATGTCAATATTTTTTGGTATTTGTTGTAGTTTTTTCGTACTTATTGCGTCCTATGTACAGAAACGCTAAATCAACAGATGAAAAAATCAGATAACAACGACAATCGCGACTTCCAACGTATAGTGATGGAGCAAAAATCCACCATCTACTCCGTATGCTACATGTACGCAACATCCAAGGAGGAAGCCGACGACCTATTCCAGGAAACGCTCGTAAACCTGTGGCAGGGATTCGACACTTTTCGCGGCGACAGCAGCATCCGCTCATGGGTCTATCGCATCAGCCTCAACACCTGCCTAACACAGAAGCGAAAGAAACGCATTAAGACCGTACCGCTCGACATCTCTCCCGAAGTGTTCAGCAACACTACTCCCGAAGGCCGCAACAACATCCTCCTTCATCAGCGAATAACACGCCTCGAGCCCTTCGACCGAGCAATAATCCTTCTTTGGCTCGAGGATATGACCTACGAGGAAATCGCCGCCATTGTAGGAATATCCGTAAAAGCCCTCAGCGTAAGGCTCACGAGAATACGCCAGAAACTTATATCACTAAACTCCAACTCTTAAAAAGATCAACGCTATGGACGAAATAAAAGCACTTCGCGACCAAATGGCCAAAATGAAAAGCAGCCTCGACAGCTACGCGATAATCAACACCCACCTGATGCACACCGTAATAAAAGAGCGCTCTAAAGGCCTTAACCGATTAGTGATCGGTGAAATAATATTGATTCCATTCCTGTGCCTCTTCTTCTTCGGCCTGTGCTATGTACTCGACATGTCGATGTGGATTGCAATAACAATGGCCGTCGGATGTATTATCAGCGCTATATTCGACTTCAAGACCGTGAGAGTACCGAGTAAACTGATCGGTCAACTGAGCCTCCGCGACTTCAAAGCCTACCTTCTCCGCCAAAAACGCCAACGCGCCATCCAAATGGCAATCGAGCTTCCACTATCAGTAATATGGCTTGCATGGTTCCTGCTCGAATACATCGGCAACTATAAGCTGTTTGGCGATATCATCGTCGACAACACCACCAAATTTATAGCCGTTGGAGTGGTAATTATCATCGCCATCGTCGGCATTGCTGTAATCTACCTGTCAATCCAGGATACCAACAACCGGATGATTTGGGAAATCGAAGCAATGGAAGGCAAAAATCCCGCTCCGAAATCCCCCGACACGCAACAATGAACATCCCGCCCGGCTGAGAGGGAATTTATCGGGCGGGCATTATTTCCGATTTTTTATCGCCACAGGGAACTATTTGTGGAATATAGCATCTAACTTTGTAAATAGTAAATGCAAATGGAGAGATGTTCTGACTACAATAGTTCCTTTACCTCTTTGGTCAGGCGGCACGAAAAGATAATTTTCAGTGTCTGTTTCTTCTATGCCAATAACGATGTTCCGTTTGACGATATTAAGCAGGAAGTTTTAATCTCCTTATTCAAGGGATACCGCCATTTCCGTAATGAATGTTCCGAAGCCACTTGGGTATATAAGGTGTGCATCAACACATGCCTGTTTTCTTTACGGCGGCTGTCGCCCAAAATAAAGACGCTTTCATTGGATGAAATTCCCGTAATCCATTTTCAAAATGAAAACGACAATGAATACCGCGAGAAAATCGAATGGCTGTATGCCTTGATTGCCCAATTAAACCCGATGGATAAAGCATTGATTCTGATGTGGCTTGATGAACTGAGCTACGATGACATCGCCTCCAATATGGGCATTCCGAGAAACACGGTCGCTTCACGGCTATATCGTATTAAAGAAAAACTATCATCAAGAAAGGAGGTTTGAATATGGAACTTGAAGATTTGAAAACAACTTGGCAGTCAGTTAAGCCTCATATTGACTCGCAAATCAATGATGATGTGGCAAACGGGGTACTTTCAAAAAGAAGTGACATAAAATCAAGACTTTTGAAAAGAGCAATTTGGGAAGGGATAATCACAGTGATTTGTCTTATTCTTATGACTTTAAGTCCATTTTGGTCGCCCATGAAATTCCCGTACTGGTGGCTTGCGGTGTTTTGTTCAACCATTATTGTTACTAATCTATATGGCATCAGGATTTACCGCTCCATTAGGGCAATTAATCTATGGGAAGACTCAAACAATGAGATATTGAAAGTCATTTTGTCGGTCAAAAGACTATATCGCAATGTTGAACTTGCCACTGCAATAGTTTTAATCCCATTGTTAATATGGCTCTCACTTACACCGATGTTTATCCATAGCTGGAGAATGTTTTTCACATGGGGTATTACCGTGTTGGCATTCAGCCTTGAATACTTATGGTATCGTAATAACATAAAACAATTAAATAATCTTGTAAATTGGGAAAAGGAGTAATGAGTATGAAATTCATTCTTTCGCGTACTGATGACCGTGAGATCCATTCCAAGAAATGGATCGTAGGGTATGGATTGCTGTTCTGGATAGTAAGCCGTATATTCGCAATGTTGCTGGTTGTCGGGTGTGTGGCTGTCTATAACGCATTCGGCATCAACCCGGAATCCATGACCGGATTCGCAGGCAGCCCGGAAACGGCAAAAAATATTGGTTCCCTGACCTATGTGTTGATAACGGTATGCATCGTCGCTCCGTTGCTTGAAGAGTGCATCTTTCGACTCGGATTATCTTTCAAAAAATGGCAAATAGCGCTTGCCGTGGCTTCCATCCCCGCATATATTCTTTGGCAACGATTCACCTCACTGACCGCATTCTCGGTCACGATGTACATTGTTGCCATTGTTGCCGCGTTCATCTTAATATATTCACTGACAACTGAATCCTATTGGCAAAAGCTGAAACAAAAGTATTTCCGATTCGCAGTATGGGGCACGGCAATAGCATTCGGCTTGATACATCTTATTGCTTTTACCCATTATAGCCTCATGCTCGTGCCATACATGCTGTGTGTTGTCACGGTGCCATTTGCGGCAGGATGCGCCATTACCTACTATCGCGTAAATCTTGGCTTTTGGTGGGGCGTTGCAATGCACATCTTCAATAATCTCCCGGCAATATTCGTACTGCTAACAATTTAAACACCAAATATATGAAAGCACTAAATTCCCTATTTTCAGTTCTGTTGGCAAATCTTGTCGCGATTTGTGCCATCGCATGCTCCGGCAATGCTCAAAATCCATCCAAAATCAATGTTGACGAGGATATCATAGTCGCCATTTATCCTACAATCGATAATGGAGATACTGTCGAGGCCATTTCGCCATGCCTTTTGGAAGATACTGTACATGTTTCTGAATTGATTCATTATCCCGGAGATGACGGAATAACTATTCCATTCAACCTTTCTGATACAGCAAAGTATGCCGAAATAACCGAGCGCAATATTGAAAAGCGCATTGCAATAAGCATAAATGGACGGGTTCTGTCCACACCTGTTGTCAAGATGAAAATAGCCAATGGAGCTTGCTCGGTAATCCTCCCAAAATCTCAGATATCGACCATATTCCCTACGATTACATTAACCGCGCTAAAATAGCTATGGGGCTGTGTCAAAATTGGCGCAGCCCCATAGTTGTTTAGTAATGTTTAGGTTAGCTCGGCATTTTGCTTTCATACATTCCGCCGCCGTCCATCATGAGGTTGATGCCGGTAATCCATGACGCAGCATTGCTCATGAGAAACACGAAAGCGTGAGCTATGTCGGCAGGAGTGCCGCGACGCTTCATGACAATCGCGTCAGATATCTTTTTCAGCATGGCGGGGTCATAACCGGCCTCAAGCGTGGCATCGCCGTTATCGACCGAACCGATAACAACAACATTGAAGCGCACTTCAGGTCCAGAAGCGACGGCCATGCTGTGGGCCATGTTTATTAAGCCGGCCTTAGCCGTACTGTATTCGATAAATTCAGGCGACGGAGTGACACCGACCATCGAGCCGGAGAAGACCACCGAGGCATTTGGCTCCTTGCGCAGATAAGGCATACAGTACTTCGTCACGTTATAGGCGCTGATCGTATTAAGCTTGTAGGAAGCTACCATCGCCTCCGTATCCGAACCCCATAGCGGTGTCGCCTTACCCCAGCCCACATTATTGACAAGGCCTGAGATTTTGCCGAATTTGGCCACTACCTGTTCTACAAGGCTCTTGAGATCGGCTTCGTTGGTAGCATCAGCCTTTATGCCTATGCATTCGCTGCCGGTTTCCTGCTGTATCTTTGCAGCTACAGCTTTTACCTTTTCTTCATTTATATCGGTGAGGGCAACATTGGCGCCAAGCATCGCGAATTGGCGAGCCGCCTCGCTGCCTATGGCACCTGCAGCCCCGGTTATAAGTATGACTTTCCCTGAAAAGTCATACAGTTCATTTGCTGGATTCATTATTGTATTCTATTAAAATTCATTACATTATCAGTCCAATGTCTGGTTTCCGCCTCCATTGACAAATATTACTTGTCCGCTGATCCATGCCGATGCCGGCGACGCGAAGAACAACACTGCCTGAGCTATATCCGACACCTCGCCGAGTCGATTTATCGGGGTGTGTTTCAGCATCTTCTCCTGCAATTCGGGAGTAAGAATCGATGCAAGGGCTGCGGTCTTTGTCGCACCCGGGCCAACGTTATTGATGCGCACTCCGTAAGGACCGAAATCGTAGGCCAGATTGGCGGCCAAGTGATTAAGCGCGGCCTTGGATGACGAATAGACACACATGTTGGCTTCTTTGTCGATCGAGCTCATCGATGTGATGTTGACAATGCTTCCGTAGCCCGATTTGCCCATTCCGGGCACTGCAAGCTGGCTCAGACGCAGCGGAGCGAAAACATTTATACGATAGATGCGATCTACATAATTCATGTCTATCTTAAACGGATTCTCGCGGCCACCGCCTCCAAGACCCGCGTTATTTACAAGTATATTGACTGTGCCGAATGTCTTAACTGTCGTGTCAATAAGTTTTACCAAATCGGCATCCTCAAGTACGTTGCAAACCATTGATATGGCTTTTCCTCCGGCAGCAACTATTCCATCAGCGACAGCCTTGGCTTTATCGGCGCTGATATCGCTCACTACTACCGATGCGCCTGCTGCAGCCAGTATTTCGCAGCAGCCCTTACCTATGCCGTCGCCACCTCCTGTAACAACTGCGACCTTTCCTGAAAGGTCGAAAAGATTTTTAATGTCCATATTGATGATTAATTATACCATTTAGAACCCAAATTCAGACGGGCTTGTTCAGGACAATCCATGTAATTATATCCCCCACTCTGATAAATACATATACCGGCATTGAAATGCTGAAATAAGACCGCAATTTTGAAATTATTTTGTACATTTGCGCCTATGCCGTCAACTGGTATCAGCCGGCTTTTAATATACAAACTACATCCGTTATGAACAGTCGATTGAAATTGCTGTTTGCCATGGTGGCGATAGCTTCATTATTCTCATTTCAAGCTTATGGATTGACCGGCTCCTGGAAAGGTGAACTCACATTGGGTGCGACAAAACTTCCGATTGTATTCAATTTCTCGGAAAGCGGCGACGGCTCCACTCAGTGCACACTCGACTCCCCGGCACAGGGTGCCAAAGGCATTCCCGCCACGGTAGCATATTGCACATCCGACTCCATATCGCTAACTTGCAACGCCATCGGAGCATCCTACAGTGGACGGATTATGCATGATGCGATTAAAGGGTCATTCAGCCAGCGCGGTTACTCGTTTCCACTCGATCTGTTGCCTGAAGCCCCGATTGAAGAGCGTCGTCCGCAGACACCACGCCCGCCATTCCCTTATGAAGTCATCGACACGACATTTGTGGCCCCCGACGGTGCTGTAATGAGCGCTACATTGACTATGCCCGAGCGGTTGTCGGGCAATAAGGTTCCCGCCGTACTGATGGTGAGCGGCAGCGGGCCGCAGAATCGCGATGAAGAGTTAATGGATCATCGCCCGTTTGCCGTAATTGCCGACTATCTTGCACGCAACGGCATCGCCTCGTTGCGTTATGACGACCGAGGCACAGGACAATCAACCGGAAATTTCCTCACCGCCACAACCTATACGCTAAAGGACGATGCCAAGAGCGGCATAGCCTTCCTGCACACTCTTGACCGTATTGGGAAAGTAGGCGTGCTCGGACACTCCGAAGGCGGCACAATCGCTTTCATGCTCGGTGCCGAGAATGTGCCCGATTTCATGATTTCACTGGCCGGAATGGCAATCTCTGGTAAGGAAACACTTCTTCGACAAAACGGTCGCCGGCTTGACCAGACGGCGATTGGCGATGATGACAAGGAGAGCATCCTCACGCTCATTGGCCGTGTGTTTGACACGATGCACGAGCAGAACCTAAAGGGAGTGTCAACGGCAATCGACATTGACTCGATAGTGAAAGAGTCAGGATTGACTGTAAATCCTCTTATCGCATCATCGCTCAAAATGACTCAGCAACAACGAAGCCCTTGGATTGATGCCTTCATCGGATTAAATCCGCGCACTTATCTCAAACAGGTCAAACGCCCCCTGTTGGCAATCAACGGCGATAAGGACACTCAGGTCTACCCCGACAATCTGTCGGTGATACAAGAGCTTGTCCCGCAAGCCCAAATCAAGCTTATGCCCGGGTTGAATCATCTGATGCAACATGCCGTTACAGGCGATGCCGGTGAATACGGCGACATTCGTGAAACAATTTCTCCCGAGGTGCTTGAATCCATAGCTCAATTCATCACCAGCTGCTCAACCAAGTAACTTTTTGCAATTTGAAAAATATGAAAGCAATAGAAGCCAATCCTCAATTGATAGCGTCATGCGGACTTTACTGCGGTGCATGTCGCAAGTATCTGACCGACAAGTGTCCTGGATGTCATCGTAATGAGAAAGCGTCATGGTGCAAGATTCGTAAATGTGTCAGTAAACACGGATATAACACCTGCGCCGAGTGTGCCACGGCGGTTGAAGAGTGCAAGACCTACTCCAATTTCATTTCAAAAGTGTTTGCGCTGCTGTTCAAGTCCGACCGCCCCGCTTGCATCCGTTACATCAAGGAGCATGGTGAAAAGGCATTCGCCGAAGAGATGGCACTCCTTAAATGCCAGACCATGAAACGCAAATAATCATCAGACAGTCCAAGCGATGACAGTTAAGGAGATTCTACCGATCACCTCCCGAAATGAGTTTCGCAAATGGCTTGAAAACAACCATTCAGTTGAACGCGAGTGCTGGATAGCTGTCAAGCGAGGCAAAACTCCTCCTGATGACGCCCTGTGGTATCTCGATGCCGTGGAGGAGGCCTTATGTTTCGGATGGATTGACTCCACGCTTAAGTGTGTCAACGGCGTAGCCCTGCAACGTTTCGGGCCAAGGCGCAATAGCGGATGCTGGACCGAACTGAACAAGGAGCGGTGTCGACGGCTTGAATCACTTGGAATGATGACCGACAGCGGACGAAAGGTGTGCCCCGACCTTGATAAGGAATTTGTGATAGACCGTGATATATTGGATGCTTTCATGGCCAATCCTGTGGCATGGAGTAATTTCCGTTCATTCCATCCGCTCTATCAACGGGTGCGAATCGACAACATTCAGCGCAAAAAGACCAGTCGGGAGCTTTTTGAAAGTCGCCTCATGAAGCTTATTGAGGCAAGCGAGCGGTGCGTCATGATTGGCGATTGGAACGATTGCGGCCGACTGCTCGATTATTAGAAAATTCACATTAACAATAACCGTTATGTCAATAAAAGGATTGATAAAAGGAGAAACAATTAAAATCGACAACCATTCGGCAGGTCAAGCCATAGATATTGATGATCGTGGTTTGCACCTCCATAAGCGTTTTAATAAAGCGTGTAAGAAGCATGGAAAAGCCGAAGCTATAATACCATTGAATGAAGGTAATATAACATTCAGGAATGTCGACAATAAAGAGGGGAAAGAGATTGTCAATGAAATTTCCAGAACTTTAAAAGATCCCGATGTCCGAAATCGATTTGTGGGACAACTTGTAGATTGTCTTAACGATTTGGCTAAATATAAAGACATGTATATTGATAAAAATCAGAATTATGATAAAGATAATCGGAAATTGAATGATGAAGGATATCATAAATTAAAAAATATTATCAATCATGTTGCCGACATATTTGATGTGAAATCCAATGATTTAGTCGACTTTGAAAAGATTGGAGAAAAGGCAATAGCGAAATATAAAAGCCAATATTTATCGACCAAGGGCATTATGCATTTGGATGCAGAGCGCACCAATCTGTGTACCTCGAATATGTATGTTAAAGCTGATTTGCAAGAATGCTCATTTACCGTTACACGCTCAAGAAAGATGCTTGATGAGCCTTGGGTCAATGAATAACAGGCCCATTCCCATTTTATAGAGTGATTATAGGGATTCTGTGATAAATTTGCTATTTTTGTTTACAATAACCGTTATTAAATTATACCGATCATGAAATTCATTTCTTCAAAAGCCGCTTTTGCAATGGTAATGTTGCCGGCACTTGTGGCAACAATTCTTATGACGCAGTCGTGTGGCAAGTCGGGCGATGTCGACTCACTCTATCGCGACCCGTCACAACCCGTTGAGGCAAGAGTGAATAACCTGTTGTCGCAAATGACCTTAGAGGAAAAGATAGGACAACTCAACCAGTTGTCGATGCCCTATGGCGAGGGCGCTTTTGAGAATCTGTGTGACGCTGTGTCACGAGGCGAGGTGGGCTCGCTGCTCAATGTGCCCACAGCTGCCCTGTCCGACAGCCTTCAGCGAGTGGCAATGGACAGTTCCCGTCTTGGAATACCTCTGTTGCTGGCTCGCGATGTAATCCACGGCTATAAGACAGTATTCCCGATTCCGCTGGGACAGGCCGCCACATTCGACACGGCGCTTGTAAAACTTGGCGCACGCATTGCCGCCACCGAGGCGTCGAGCGACGGCATCAGGTGGACATTTGCTCCCATGATCGACATAGCACGTGACCCTCGTTGGGGACGCATTGCCGAAGGTTGCGGTGAGGATGTCTACCTCACAAGCGTCATGGCAAAGGCCATGGTCGACGGATTTCAGGGCGACGACCTCACATCGCCCTCATCGATAGCAGCCTGCGCCAAGCACTTTGCCGGTTACGGCGCGAGCGAGGCCGGGCGTGACTACAACTCCACCTACATTACCGAGCGACAGCTGCGCAACGTGTATCTCCCGCCGTTTGAGGAGGCTTGCAAGGCCGGTTGCCTCACCTACATGTCATCGTTCAACGACAATGACGGTGTGCCGTCATCGGGCAACAAGCATCTGCTAACCGATATTCTGCGCGGCGACTGGGGATTTGACGGTTTTGTCGTATCCGACTGGGCGAGTGTCAACGAAATGGTGAGCCACGGATTCTGCTCCGACCCCAAGGATGCAGCAATGAAGGGTCTTACAGCAGGCTTGGATATGGAGATGGTGAGCGGAACCTATATACGCTATCTTAAGGAGCTTGTCGAGGAGGGAAAGGTGAGCATCGACGACATCGACCGTTCGGTTGCCAATATATTGCGCGTGAAGTTCAAGCTCGGATTGTTTGAGAATCCCTATACCGGAACCCCGCAGTCGGTCAAGTATGACAAGGCGCATCTTGCCGCAGCTCGTCAATCGGCTGCCGAAGGAACGGTGATGCTTAAGAATGACAATGGCACACTGCCTCTGTCGGCCGACATAAAGCGCATCCTGGTTACCGGCCCCATGGCCGATGCTCCGCATGACCAGCTCGGCACGTGGGCGTTTGACGGAGAGAAGGACAGCACAGTCACCGTACTCGATGCCCTGCGTGACATCTACGGCGACAAGATGCAGATAATCTACGAACCCGGACTTGGATACAGTCGTGACAAAAACACCGCAGGAATCGCCAAGGCGGTAAATGCCGCAAGAAATGCCGATGCCGTAATTGCGGTAGTAGGCGAAGAGGCTATCCTCTCGGGCGAGGCGCACAGCCTTGCCGACATCAACCTTTTAGGTGCACAGGGCGAACTCATCGAGGCGTTGTCGCGCACAGGCAAGCCGCTCGTGACGGTGTTCATCGCCGGCCGACCGCTCACCATCGCCAAGCAGGTCGAGGAGTCGGATGCCGTGCTTTACTCCTTCCATCCCGGCACAATGGGTGGCCCGGCAATAGCCGACCTGCTCTTCGGCGTTGTCAGCCCGAGCGGAAAACTTCCCGTTACATTCCCCAAGAGCGTAGGACAGATACCGGTTTACTATAGCGAGAAAAACACCGGCCGCCCGGCATCGGGTCATGAAACGCTTTTGAACGACATACCCGCCGAGGCCGGTCAGACATCGCTCGGATGCACCTCCTACTATCTTGATGCCGGATTCGGACCGCTCTTCCCCTTCGGTTACGGATTGAGCTATGGCGATTTCTCCTATTCCGACCTTGCCATAGACAAATCATCCTACGGTGTTGACGACACTATAAAAGCCACCGTCACCCTCTCCAACAACGGAAAGCGCGAGGCTACCGAAGTGGCTCAGCTTTACGTGCGTGACATGGTGGGTTCGGTAACCCGTCCGGTTAAGGAACTCAAGGGCTTCAAGCGAGTTACCTTGGCTCCCGGCGAATCGACACAAGTGACATTTGAGCTTCCCGTCAGCGAGCTTGCCTTCTACGGCCTTGAAATGGAGCGCAAGGTCGAGCCCGGCGACTTCACGTTATGGATCGGGGGCGACAGCGACTGCACTCTGTCAACCAGTTTTGAAGTAACGCAATAAGTAGACATATATCACAAAGGCCACGGTAAGGGTTATTGTAGCTCCTTGCCGTGGCTTTTGTGTTATTTTATATGCCGTTACATCAAAAATTATTAACTTTACGCATCCATAAACAAATCATTATCCATTCACAGCCATGAAATTAAAAAATTTGCTGTCACTTATGGCACTGGGAGCCGTTACGCTTGCTTCGGCACAAGGAGCCTACGACTATTCACGCCTGCAGCGTGAGTCACTTGGCCGCGGTGTTGTTGCCGTGCGCGAGAACCCTTCCACGGTAATGGTGTCGTGGCGTTATCTGTCGTCCGACCCCGAGAATCAGGCTTTTGATGTGTATCGCAACGGTAAGAAAGTAAATAGCAAGCCGATAACCGAAGGCACCTTCTTCAAGGACAAAAATACATCGGATTCACAGGCGGTGTACACAGTCAAGCCCGCCAAAGGCGACCGCGCAGGTGAGTTTACGCTCCCCGCCAATGCTCCGTGCGGTTACATCAACATCGCCCTTGACCGCCCCGACCTCGGTGTCGACCCCAACGGCAGGGAGTATTTCTACAACGCAAATGACGCTTCGATAGGCGATGTGGACGGTGACGGAGAATATGAGATAATCCTGAAGTGGAATCCCACCAATTCACATGACAACGCACATGACGGATGGACCGGGCCTACCCTGTTTGACTGCTACAAACTCGACGGCACTCGCCTCTGGCGCATCGACATGGGCGACAACATTCGCTCGGGCGCTCACTATACACAGTTCATGGTATATGACCTCGACGGCGACGGATGCGCTGAAATCGTAATGAAAACCGCCGACGGCACCATGGACGGTCAAGGGAAGGTGATAGGTGACCGCCGAGCCGACTTCCGCAATCTAAAGGGTCGCATAATCGCCGGTCCCGAGTATCTCACGGTATTCAACGGAAAGACCGGAGAGGCCATGGCGACTGTGGACTATGTGCCACAGCGAGGCCAATTGAAGGATTGGGGCGACAGTTACGCCAACCGTTCGGAGCGTTATCTTGCCGCCACTGCCTATCTTGACGGGATTCATCCGAGTGTCGTGATGTGTCGCGGTTACTACGCCCGCACCGTGCTTGCCGCATTTGACTGGGACGGTAAGGAGCTTAAGAACCGATGGACATTTGACTCAAACGACCCCGGATGTGAGGCTTATGCCGGACAAGGCAACCACAACCTGCGGGTGGCCGATGTGGACGGTGACGGATGTGACGAGATCATATACGGACAGATGACTGTCGACAATGACGGCAAAGGGCTTTACTCCACAGGCATGTACCATGGTGACGCCTTGCACCTCGTGAGCGATGTCGACAATGAAAAATATTACGTGTGGGGATGTCACGAAAACCGCAAGGACGGAACTTCGCTACGTGACGCACGCACCGGCAAGGTGGTGTTTCAGTTCCCGAGCGACAAGGACATAGGCCGTTGCATGGCCGCCGACATCGACCCCAATCACGAAGGAGTGGAATTGTGGTCGCCCAACACCGAGGGCGTGCGAGCCTTTGACGGCTCCTTGATTTCACCTCAAAGCGAGTTCATAGGCGAAACTAAGGCTTCGGTGCCGGTCAACATGGCTGTGTGGTGGGACGGCGACCTGTTGCGTGAGTTGCTCGACCGAAATGAGATAAGCAAATACAACTGGGGAAACGGAAATTGCGACACGTTAATGACGATGGAGGGCTGCACATGGAACAACGGCACCAAGGCCAACCCGTGTCTGCAAGGTGACATCGTGGGCGACTGGCGCGAAGAGGTGCTTATGCGCACCGACGACAACCAAAACCTGCGGCTATATGTGACGACAATACCCACCGAGTATAGATTCCACACATTCCTTGAGGATCCGGTGTATCGTGTGAGCATCGCAAACCAGAATGTCGCCTACAACCAGCCCACGGGCACCGGCTTCTATTTCGGCCCCGACTTGAAGAAAGGCTCCAAATTCCGTGGTACAACAATAAAATGATTTTTAATTGACGAGCCGATGAAACATATATTAGCCTGTGCGGTGTCGCTTCTCGCTCTCGGACTTCATGCTCAGACAATCGAGCCGATGAAGGATGTGAACATGGTTGTCGACAACACGCCCGACAGTATCGAGCTGGCACGAACAATGCGCCCGGTGTCAGGCTCCACGCGTGTGGGCGACAATCCGGTGCTGTTTCTTGTGGGAAATTCGACCATGCGCACCGGCACGCGTGGCAATGGTGACAACGGACAGTGGGGATGGGGATATTTCATGCATGAATATTTCGACCCCGCCAAGATAACAGTCGAGAACCATGCCCTCGGCGGCATGAGCAGCCGCACATTCTACAACCAGCTGTGGGGCGATGTGCTCAAAGGAGTGCGCCCCGGCGACTGGGTTATAATCGAACTCGGACATAACGACAACGGCCCTTACGACAGCGGTCGCGCCCGTGCCTCAATACCCGGCATCGGCGATGAATCGCTCGCCGTGGTGATAAAGGAAACCGGGAAGCGTGACACCGTCTACACTTACGGTGAATACATGCGCCGTTATGTGCGTGACGTCAAGTCACGTGGGGCCTTTCCCGTGCTCATGTCACTGACACCGCGTAACGCATGGGATGATGCCGACAGCACCGTAATCACGCGTGTCGACTCGACATTCGGATTATGGGCCCGTCAGGTGGCCGAAGCCGAGAATGTGCCGTTTATCGACCTGAATGACATAACGGCATGCAAGTTTGAGCGTTTCGGCAAGGAGAAGGTGAAGACGATGTTTTACCTCGACCGCATACACACATCGGAGTTTGGCGCGCGAGTCAATGCCGAGTCGGCTGTTGAGGGTATAGCTTCAACGCCCTCACTCGGATTGAAGGATTACCTTCTACCCTCTCCGGTGGATAGCGTCACGGGTGCGTCACGCATTCAGGGTAAGCCGATATTATTCACCATAGGCGACAGCACTGTCAAAAACGAGGACCGTGACGATGACAGCATGTGGGGATGGGGAAGCGTGATCGATGAGCTATTTGACACGACACGCATAACGGTTGAGAATCACGCCATGGCCGGAAGAAGCGCCCGCACATTTCTCGACGAAGGGCGATGGGACAAAGTATATGACGCACTGCAACCGGGCGACTATGTAATCATGCAGTTTGGCCACAACGACGACGGTGACATAAACACAGGCAAGGCGCGAGGCGAGCTGCATGGCTCGGGCGACGAAAGCAAAGTGTTTCGCATGGTGGCCAAGGGGCGGAACCAGGTCGTTTACACCTACGGCTGGTACATACGCAAATTCATCATGGACGCTCTCGAAAAAGGAGCCATCCCGGTTGTGTTGAGCCACACTCCGCGCAACAAGTGGCACGACGGACTGATTGAGAGTAACGCCTCTTCATTCGGCCTATGGGCACGAGAGGCCGCCGACCGTGCCGGAGCGTTCTTCATCGACCTCAACGCCATATCAGGTGCCAAGTTTCAGGAGTTGGGTCCCGATGGCTCGGCTCCATACTTCAAGAACGATCACACTCACTCATCGCTGAAAGGGGCGCGACTTAATGCCGAAAGCATTGCCGAAGGGTTGCGCAGCACCGATTGCTCACTGAAAAATTTCCTCAAACAATAATTACACCAACTCATGTCACGAATAAACATATTTCTTCTGTCGGGCCTCGTATTGGCATCCTGTTCATCGAACAAGCAACCGAAGGAGGTTGAGATAAACGACTCGACAACTCCGCTTCACCTGCTGCAACCCGACTACACTAACCCATATAAAGTGTTAAGCGTCGATTCGGTAAAGGCCGACATCGACCGCGTGTTCTCATACATCGATTCAGTCACTCCGGCCCGCGTGGTCAATGAAGAGGATGAAGTAATAGACGACCTCACGAATCTGCCCGATGACGCAAAGCTGAACCAAGGCACTTACAGGTTGACGAGTTACGAATGGGGCGTCATGTACATGGCGCTGCTCGATGCCTACAACACTCTCGGCGATGCGAAATACAAGGATTATGTGAGCGACCGCATAGGTTTTCTTGCAAAGGCAGCTCCTGCGTTTGCGGAACTTGCGTCACGTACCGGCCGACATGACGGACAGATGCGTCAGGTGATAGCGCCCGCCACTCTTGATGACGCAGGCGCAATGTCGGCAGCTTTCATGCGTGCCGCAATGGCCGATTCCACATTGAAAATCGGCGACATAATCGAGCGTTACTACGACATTGTGGAGAACCACACCTACCGTCTTGCCGACGGAACGATAGCGCGCAACCGTCCTCACCACAATTCGGTGTGGCTCGACGACATGTTCATGGCTCTCCCGTCGATGGCCGCACGCTCGGCCTACACCAACGACCCGAAGCAGCTTGACGAGGCGGCACGCATAGCCGGACTCTTCATCGACCGCATGTGGATTCCCGAGAAGGGCATATTCCGTCACGGATATGTAGAGGGACTTGAGCAAGAGCCTTCGATGGCCTGGGGACGAGCCAACGGATGGGCGATATTGACCATGTGTCAGCTGCTCGACGCAATGCCCGAGAACCATCCACAGCGGGCAAAGATACTATCGACAATAAAGGAGCACATAAAGGGATTGTCGCAGCTTCAAGGACGCGACGGATTCTGGCATCAGCTGCTTGACCGCAACGACTCCTACGAGGAAACATCGGCCACGGCAATATTTGCCTACTGCATAGCTCATGCCGTTAATCAAGGCTGGGTCGAGGCTGTAACCTACGGCCCTGTCGCACAGCTCGCATGGGAGGCCGTTGCCTCAAAAATCAACGACAAGGGCGAAGTAGAGGGAGTGTGCGTGGGCACCGGCATGGGATTTGATCCCGCCTACTACTATTACCGGCCGGTGAGCGTGAAAGCAGCTCACGGATACGGGCCTGTTATATGGGCCGGTTCAGAAATCATCAAGATGCTGAACAGCAGCTACCCGAGATTGAACGACAGCGCCATACATTACTACAATGTCGATCCCGAAGCGACAGTGCCCATATTCAGCCTTGACGAGAACGGCAAGGCCACCGAGGTTCTTCATTGACAATCAATCAGCAACACTGTAAGAGATGAAACACAATGTCCATGTCACGGCAATGATGCTGTTGTGCAGCATTGCCGCATCGGCACAGTCGACCGATGCATATATAAAGTTACATGACTCCCACGGCAAGCATCCGCGCATAGTGTCGATCACCTATCCCGGCGATGCCAACACGCTCGATATGTATAACAGCATATACGGTCACGGAGCCGTAATAGAGAATCCATGGGTGGCCTATCGCGTATATATGGACAACCGCCAGAGCCTCGACCTCTATGTCAAGGCGGTGCCGCAGACGGAACTTGATGTGACGGGATTCTATACCACGCCACAGCAGATGGATGAGGGATACGGCTGCGATGTGCTTTGGGCCGGCAAATCAATCGGCGCCGGCTCTTTCCGCGGATGGCAGGAGGGGCCCGTGACAATTGATAACGTCACATCGAGGACTCAAACGGTGCTATCGCCATCAGAGATAGAGGTGCGTGACAAAGAGTGGATTTTCAACGGACACCCAATAGAGATGACGCAACGTTATACCGTGCGAGGCGACTCACGTGACCTTTGGGTAGAGATAACGCTGGAGGGATATAACGACGGTGACATGTTCAGCACCGGCATTCAAAAACTTGAGCTTGACAACCGGGGATTCATATCGCCCGACGGATATGCCGCGTCATGGGGCCGGAATGTCCCCGACAAGGGACATCCCGAACTCATAGAATCGGTTGGGCTCGGCATTTGTGTCGCACCCGAGAATATCGTCAAGTCGATGGAGGACGAACTGAACTACCTGTTTATCGTGCGCCCCGACAGTGACGGAAAGATACGTTACAGAGTCATCAGTTCGGGCGACAGGGAGAGAGGCGGATTCAAGTCGGCCGAAGAGTGGTTCTCATTCATGAGGAAGCATGCAGGCTCCGCTCAATCCAGAGGACGCGGCCCGATGTAGGACTCTTTCAATCCGCCGTAATCGATTATAATGCGCTGTATAATCAGACCCGGGTCTTGAGCAAGGATGCTCAGTGTGGCGGGCTTTCGGGGTGATGCGATTTTAAACGAGGCTTTGTTGGCCTTTCCGTTTTGCAGCACCTGGTCTTTCCATTCGAGCGACCACTCCTTGAGTATGTCGTCGAATATTACAGGCTCGTTGCCGTCGACCTTCATTGCAAACTTAGATTCAGCACCCTTGTACAACGGGAATCTCGGCATAGTGTACAAGATGACGGTTATTGAATCGGAATCGATGACGGGCAGTTGGTAATCGACTCTCAGACAAGAATCGTCGTCAATGGACGAGAGTGGCTGCAGGGGTTCGCCTAACTGCAACGACTTCCAGTCATAGCCTATGCCCTCCAGAATACGGATGGTGTGACCTGTACCGCAATTGGATGACTTGTAAGAGTCAACCGGAATTACGGCATAACCTGCAGGAATCTCCTTGCTCTTGTCGATTGACAGGTCGACAGCTTCGGGAGAATAGCCGTCATGATATTTGACTTCAGGCATTTTGTGATATAGAGCCACATATCCCGGAGGAATTGCCATCATTCCCTCCCATTTGCCGTCTAACTGGGTGTTGTACCTGTGGGACAACGCATTGATGCTGTCGTAGGCCTGCTGCGATTGCAATGCCGCCCAATTGGCCTTGCCATACTCCTTGGCCTCGGTCATTTTGTGGTTCAAACCGGCCATGAGGAACTTGCGGTTCATCTGGTTTGCTGCCATGACCGGATAGCCAAGCAGTTCAAAGAACGAGGCTTTGTAGTCAGCGGGCAGTTTGTCGTACAATTCGCGACAACGGTCGGCTATGTCACTGTACTCCTTAAGGCGAGAGGCGGCTTCATTGTAGTTGTCGAATGAGTACTCGGGATCTTTGAGTCCGGTGTATTGCGGTGAATCCCACTCGCGTTCCCACCCCATGAATTCGGGCTTGCGGCTCCACGCGAGGCGGTAGTATTGGTCAAGTATCTCCTGGAAATCGGGGGTGTATTCATCACCGAAAACCGACCCAAGGAATGCGCTTTGGCGACGGTTGATGTTTTCGTAATTGAATCGGTCAAAGTCCCACGCCATGTCGAAGAATGTCTGCACGGCAAGCTCCATGGGCTTTATGTCGCCTACGTTAAGCAGCCAATAGCGGTCGGCGCCTGTGTCGTAGGCCTTTTTCAGCTCCTCATACATCAGCACCGGCAACGGGAATCGACTTGCCGGTCACCCGGTGGAAATCGTCGGCAAACATTCCTGCCACGGTCACTATCAGGTGATGATCGAGAGAGTCAACGAGTATGGAGCATTTCCCAAGGTTGACGCTGTTGCCAACAGGCTGTCCCGAAACGCGTAATTGAGCATTGACCGGCAAGCCGACTAACGCAATCAGAAGACATATCGCAAATTTTACTTTCATGAATTTGAAGTTAATGTGATGACATGACAAATATCCTAAATATCCGGTAATCCGAATCTATTTTAATAATCGTCGGTTACGATAATTTATAATACGATAATTTATAAAATGAATCAGTCGGTATTGACAATGTGATGCAAATACCGACCGATCAAATAGGATATTTGAGCCTGTTATTACAGTTTTACACTCTTTTTGCTTCCGTCGTAAGGAACAGTTACGGGTGATGCGCCACCGCCATTTGACATCAATACGACATTGAAGTTGCGGTTTTTCAACATTCCGGGATATGTTCCCTTGCGGTCATCGATTGTGAGCGTGCGGGATTTATCGTTCCAGATGAACTTTATAGTCGAATATTGACCCTTTTCGTAGTTGTAGTTGTCAAATTCGTCCTCATACAGTGTAAATTCACCGTTTGCTCCGGGATAAACGCGTACGGTGAGGTTGTCCCAGGGCTTTTCGGTTGCATATTGAACATCGGGGCCCATGGGCATGATGCTGCCGGCCTTTACATAAAGAGGTATGGTCTTTATGGTAGTGGGCTTGCTGATGGTCTGGCCGCCTTTGTAGCGTTCATTTGTCCAGTAGTCATACCATGAAGCACCTGCGGGCAGATACACATCGGTTGAGTGCTGCTCCATGAAATTGACATTGCCCTTGGTGTTTTCGCTGCTTCCGGCCTGATCGCGGTTCCATCCGGTGTTTTCGTCAATCTTCATGACCTTTTCAGGAGTATATTGGGCGTTTACAACGGGAGCCACAAGCAGATTGTCGCCAAACATGTACTGGTCGCCGATGTTCCAGCCCTTCTTGTCGTTGGGGAAGTCCATCATGAGTGCGCGCATGAAGCTCTTGTCATCGTTGGAAACCTGCCATGAGGTCGAGTATATGTAGGGCAGAAGCGAGTAGCGCAGGCGTATTGCATCCTCGATGGCGTCGTATATCACATCGCCTTTCTGTCCGAAATAGTATATCTCGCGCATGATGTCGGCACCGTGGGAGCGCATCATCGGAGTGAATGCACCGAACTGCATCCAACGCACAAAGAGCTCCTGGAACAAAGGATTTTTTGTAGCCGAATTGTCGCCGTTGCGTCGGTTGTAGCCGCTGCAGAAGAATCCTCCTATGTCGGAGTTACAGTTGGGGTTGCCGGTGAGCGTGAAGTTGAGGAGTGCGGGTATCTGCTTGCGCAGCATGTCCCATGTAGAGTTGACATCACCGGTCCACACATTACATCCGTAACGCTGCTGACCTACATAGCCTGAACGGGTGAGGATGAACACTCGCTTGTCGTCGGTCTTGGCTCGCTGATGGTCGTAGACACCGCCTACGGTCAACAGAGGATAGGCGTTACGCACCTTGCGGAATGAGCCGAGATAGGTTTTGGTGTCGAAGTCCGCTGGCTTGACATCGAAATGGTCGGGCTCGGTAGAATCCATCCACCATCCGTCCATGTCGTAGTCATGGAGGCGTGACAGGTGCTTCCAATAGATGTCGCGTGCTTCGGGGCTGTAGGCATCGTAAACGCGTACACCCGAGGGATAGTCCATGCGGGGAGGCCACTGCTCGGCAATGCCCGATTGGGGCCATGTGGCGATGTTGAACAGCAGGCCCTTCTCGTCGAGGTCGCGGTAGGGCTTGGTCTGGGGTCCGAATGACGACCATATAGATATTATGGCATGGGCGTTGAGGCCGTGGATGTCGTCCATCATCTTTTGCGGATTGTTGAATTCGGGATTCATGAATTCCATTGCATTCCACAAGTAGTTGTTGCCCCAGTATTGCCAGTCCTGGATGATTCCGTCGAGGGGCACACCGAGTTCGCGGTATTTCTTGACCACGCCTACGGTTTCGCCCTGGCTCTTGTAACGCTCGCGGCTCTGCCAGAATCCATAGGTCCACAAGGGGAACATGGGAACATCGCCGGTCAGGGTGCGGATTTCCGAGATCACCTCGTCGGCGTTTTTACCTTCCATGAAGTAGTAGTCGACACATTCGCCCACTGCCGACTCAAATGCCGTTTCGTTGTCGTTGTCGATAAATTCGGTAGGAGAATAGTTGTCCCAGAACACGGCATAGCCTTTAGGCGATACGATCAAGGGGATTCCGTCCTCTATGTTGCCGGGCATGAGAGTGCGGTTGACGCCGCGCTGCGACAATTTGCCGTTTTCAAGGTTTCCGAGTCCATAAACGGGCTCATCTTTGTCGAGAACAAATGTCTGCTTTACCTTCAGAGCCGGCTCCCCGGCATCGTCCACGGGAGTGAATGAGGCTGCGGTGCCTTCCGAAAGCAATCGGCCTTTATTGTTGCGAAATGACACGGTACCGGTCTTCAGGTTCAGTGTGGCGGTAAGCTCTTTGCTGCTTAACACGACATTGTTGCCCGACTTTTTAGCGGTGAACTCGACCTTTTCAGGCGAGGCTATGACTGAGAAACTTTTGGGACTGCTCGGAGCGTCGGCAGGCGACTTTGTCACACGTACACTTGACGGTGTGTAGAGTTGCAGCTCAACATTCTGTCCGTTGGCAAGGGCCTTGATTCCATGTTGTGTCTGCTCGAAATTCTGAGCGACAGCACAAGCGAAACAAAGAATCGATGCCGAAATGCAAGATAGCGTTCGTTTGGTTATAAGATTCATTGGTTACTTGATTTTGTTAATTGGTTTATCATTTAATAATGCAAAATTAACAATCAGGAGGCAAAATGCAGAGTGAATAATGTAACATTTGTCTTTCCCCATGTAACATTGGAGATGACGGATGTTGAAATCAAGTCAACATCCGTGACATGGCGATGTTTTTGGAAAAACTTTCAATAAAAAAACGCGCCACCTATTGCGCATAACAAAAAAACGTATTATCTTTGCACTCACAATTTCGGTCCCATAGCTCAGTTGGTTAGAGCACCTGACTCATAATCAGGGAGTCCTAGGTTCAAGCCCTAGTGGGACCACAACTTAAAAATCAAGCAGTTACGAAACAAATCGTAGCTGCTTTTTTTGCCTTGAACACAAATCCGGACGCGGACTCGGTGTATGAGGCAGTCGGTGTTTAGCCGACGCCAACACGAGCCGCCACGCCGCGCCGCATTTTCGCAGTAATACAGATGTTTACAAGGAGAACTTTGAAACTTTGTAATAAATAAATTTGTTGTTGATTATAAAATGTCGTAGATTTGTAATCTAAATGATATCACTATGTATACATCGCTCGAAAAGAAAGCCCACGTGTTCCGACTGCCTGTCTATCTTCTTGACAAGCTGAAGGAACTTGCACAAAAGGATCGCCGCAGCCTTAACAACTATGTTGAGTGCTTGCTGCTTGATGCCGTGTATCACGAACCAAACGAGGAAACCATCGCCGCGTTGAACGATGCGAAAGCCGGTAAACTTGAAGGGCCGATTGATACTTCAAGTGTCGAAGCCATGCTTAAATCAATGGATTTATGAAAGAGCTTCGCTACACGCGACAATTTAAGAAAGACTTGAAGCGATTTCTGAATCAGCCTAAGAAACTCGAAGAACTGAAGATTGTCCTTGATATGCTCCGTAATGAAATTACGCTACCGGAGAAATATCGGCAGCACCCATTAAAAGGAGAATACTCCGGCTGCCTTGAATGTCATATTGAAGGCGATTTCCTGCTTATATGGTATGATGAGGAAAGTAATACTCTTGCATTGTTCAGGCTTGGCTCCCATTCAGAGCTGTTTAAGGATTAGGAATGAGTCCAACTAATCGGTTCGTTCAAAAAAAACGGGTATCTGGGTTCATTTTAAGGTTATTTTGGACTATGACTCTTGTATAATCGTCCCCAAAATAACGAACTTTGCCATACACTAACCAAAGTAGTGTAACGACACTATTTCAACGAAATCATATTGCTGAACAATAATGAATAATAAAGGTGCCTCTATGGTGGTTCCACACCACTTATAGCAGCGTTAAATATTTGGTTATCATCTGCTTAATCATTAGGCGATAGAGCAAGTGGGACCACTGGAAAATCAAGCAGTTACGAATCCAATCGTAGCTGCTTTTTCTTTTGCCTTGAGCACAAATCCGGACGCGGACTCCGCTACAATTCGTTTCAGCCGCTACTGGCACCTCTCTGTATTCACGCCCACTGTGTTTAGCCGATTCTTCAATTTTGGCAATGCCGAGCTTTTGCACCCCTCACAGTTTGCTACATAATTTTATAAGGTATAGCAAATAGAATTGCGATTAAGCGCAATTTTATTTGCTATAATTAACAAAATGCCGTCTATCTTCACCTTAAAAATCTCGGATACAAGATTAGCGTGGGAACTCTTCCCAACGGTGAAATTGATTTTGTTGCCGAAAAAGGCGGCACATCAGTTTATATACAGGTAGCGTATCTCATCGCTGACGACAATACAATGGAACGTGAGTTTGGAAATCTGCTGAAGATTCAAGACAACTATCCCAAGTATGTCATATCCATGAATCCGATGACACGCCCTCAGAACTACGAAGGCATAAAACATCTGACATTACGACAGTTCCTGAAATCAGATAACTTATAACGGTTCATTTTAGGGATTATCAATACGGGACTATTCCGATGGAGCAAAAGAAGAAGAAGTGTTCAGAGAGGCAAAGTGTCTGCACATAGCTGAAAATCAAAAGAAAAGTATTAACTTTGTATATGGAAACAGTTGTCCGCATTCATAACGAATCAGAATATAATGAAATATTGCAACAGGCTGTTGCAGTAATTGAAACCGCGAGAAGCAACGCAGCTTGTGCAATTATTAGCACTTCCAATGAAATGCATTGGCGTATTGGGCAGCTATTATATGAGCGTAAACTTGATAGCGCACATGGGGATGGTGTAGTAAAGCGACTATCTGTAGACTTGAAGTCGATGTATCCCAAAATGGGTATGTCGGTGAGCAATTTGTGGGCAATGAAGAAATATTATGTGCGGTTTCATCTCTCCGATCCAAAACTCCAACGCTGCGTTGGAGTTTTGCCATGGCGACACATAAATCAGTTGATGACCAAACTGAAAGATGATGACAACGCTATCCAATACTATGCTGAGAAAGTTATAGAAAAAGGCTGGAGCCGAGATTTACTCGTCAATGCCATAAATTTGGAGATGCACAAGCATCAGCCGGAGGCCAATATGTCAAACAATTTTGCCATTGCGCTCCCGGAGGCTCAGGCTGCATACGCCAACGAGGTTTTCAAGGATTCCTATTGCATGGGATTTCTCGGAGTGACTGAGCCGCTTCTTGAACTGGAGCTTGAGCGGAGATTGGTAGAGAAGATAAAAAAGTTTCTTCTTGAACTTGGTCAAGGATTTACATACATTGGCAATCAGCACGTCCTGTCCTATAATGGCAAGGATTACAAGGTAGATATGCTCTTCTTTCATCGGGGGCTTCGTTCGCTCGTCGCCGTCGATTTGAAAATTTCCGAGTTCATGCCCGAATATGTCAGCAAGATGAACCTCTATCTCTCGTTGCTTGATAGGCTTGAACGTGGCAAAGATGAAAATCCGTCAATCGGTATAATCTTATGCGCTGAGAAAGACAATGTAGAGGTCGAGCTTACCCTCGAAGGCTTTACTAAGCCCATCGGCGTGGCCGAATACAAACTTATCGTGCCTCAAAAAGAGTTGAAACAGCTAATCACCGACGAAATAAAGACTTTCAACCAAGAAATAGCAGAAAAAGCTACAGAACTCCTATCAGAATAAGATATCACGTAAAGTTTTCCTTTTGCCCAGCCCACATATATAGTTAGGTTTAGTTTGTCGGGCATATATAAAGCCCGAACTAAACCAAACTGATTTATCGGCGTGGCGTAGTAAGGGGAGGGCAATGGTCATGATGGCTGGGGAAAAGAAGCTACATTATCCGCATTTTTATGGTGGTTGCCGTGGAGATGCGGATTTTTCTTGCCCGATTCTTTCATATACATATTGCCGATTTCATAATGTGACGCTCCAAGTCCCATTCGCCTGCATATTGGCGGGTGAATTGTTGTATAATCTTATATTGTTCAGTCAGTTCGCTCTTTGATTTATGGTTTTGGTGGTTTGCTGCCGGACTTGGCTATCCCCAATATTTTCTTGACAAATGCAGATTTGGCATCGGTATATCCGTCACGGTCATGCTTGAACTTTGGCAACAGGCTTAATTTCAGCGTTTCATATTCGTGAGCTATTTCCGGATGACAGTTTAGATAGTCACGGAAAATGATTTCGTCATTGTCGCCTATGGCATGAAAATGAATATGGAACACCTTTTCGGCATATCCCTCCGTAGTATATCCCTTGTTGAAACTCATGCGGGTATCGGAAGAGGACATACATATATACCCCGCCGCCTCCATGGTTGCACGGACACGTTGCCAATCGGCGCAGGGCGCGATTTCAACAAGGATGTCGATTGTCGGCTTGGCCTGAATGCCGGGAATCGCAGTGCTGCCGATATGGTTGAAAATCGGAGCATATTCCGAAAGGAGTGCAGAAAGATCATCTATTTCAACCTTCGCCCAATCCTTCCATTGCGGCTGATGCGGCGTCAGGACAATGGGAAATAGTTGCCACAGTTCTTCCAATGTCATGTCCTTAAGAGTTTTCATCTGGTATTTCCCGAATGGTTAAGGTGAAGAACTGCTCCTGGATATTGGAATACGCGAAGCGCTTTGCTCTGCAAAGAATCTCGGAGGCTATTGCTGTCAGCCGTTCAATCAACTGCTTCTTCTGTTCAGCGGTCAATCTGCCGCTTTCGATTGATATGTATGGCATGCTATTTCCTCCTGGATTTCGGGAAAGGTAAATCTTCCCATAACATCTCTATCACTCTCAAAACCTTTTGTCTGTCTTGGAAATCAAGGATATATGCTTCTTTTGCTCCTCCATAAGGGCAACCGCATTCCGCATCAGCCATTAAATCTGCAATGCATGGCAGTTTTTTGACAAAGGCCATATTGTCGCATGCGGTTATCACACATTTGTCATTCAGATAAATAACATAATCTCCCATCATTTTGCGGGAACGAACCACTCCTAAAGGGGCGAGTGCGCTGCAGACGAACTCAATGAAATCGGCAGTACAGGGCATGTTTTAATTACGGGGGAATAATGTGCAGAATCCCTGCTTGTTGAACTGATAGTACATTTCGATTCGCTCGGGAATATCATTCTCAAGCAATGTGAGCAACTCCTTTGCAAATTCAAGCGTGGCCGAGCCGTTTGCCGTCACGATATTATTGTCGCTTACGGCTTGTGCGTGGATATAGCCTTCGGGATTAGTGTAATTTTTACCACCCCAGATTTTCAATTGCTCCAATCCGTTGCCAGTATGCTTCACGGCATTGAGGAAACCGTGTCTTGCCATCCACGAAGCAGCGTTACATATCGCGCCAATCACGCTGCCTTTTTCAACGGCTTTCTTGACAATACACTTGACTTGATCGGCTATCGGTGTAGCCCATCCGAAACCACCGATAAGCACCAATGCTGCATAATCGTCGGGCATCGTGTCAAACGAATAGTCGGGCAATGTGCGGAAACCGCCTATGGATTTTACAGGGTCCAGCGTCGGCGCCACTACCTTGTTGACATACTTGGGATGCTCTTTCATCGCAAATTCATCGGAAGCGATAGCTTGCGAGAGATAAACGGCCTCATGCGCGGCATAATCAGGCAAGAGGATATAAAGAATTTCGTTGCTCATAAAATTATCTATAATGAGGAATTAAATAACACACAGTTGATATGCCAATGAAAAAGATAAGCCACGGAATTACAACCATAAGAAACGTTACAGTAAAACCTTCTTTAAATGAATATGATTTTTTCCGGGTTTCAAAATCTAATTGTTTATAAGATCTGATTGTTTCATCAATAAATGCCTCATCTTTGATGTGGTTGATTAACAAATTGGCCACTAACAGATTGACTACGGCCACCGCCAGTATTATTTCTAAATTGTAAGCACTTAGGGAACCAACGATTCTGGCATATAGAAATATAAAAATCAACTCTATGGGAACAAGCGCAAAAAACAGAATACTCTTCATAATCGGATACTCGTCTTTTATCTCAAACGGTTGTTTGAAATAAAATTCTTGCGATGCCATTCTCAGCACTATCCATTTTTTGACTATGTATCTGTGTACTTTCAAAATCATATCGATGATTATTGGGATTATTATTGCGATTATTATTCACCAATAAATATGGCCCAATCACAAAGATATGAAATTTCCATGTGGTTTCAACGATTAAGTGTGTTAACCCGGCAAGATTTTTGGGAGGAGGTCCCGCAAAGCCAAGCAGCTACGCAAAGACCCGAAACTTCACTAAACCAATTGCCACCGTGAGTTTTCTCTCGGTGGCGTTATCCTTATAAAGCATCTATATTCCCGGATTGTATATCCGGAATAGAGCTTCGGATTTTCTCAATGGGCCAGTTCCACCATTGTATCTCCATAAGTTTCTTTATAACTTCCGGAGCAAATCGTTTACGAATTTCTTTTGCCGGTATACCGCCCACTATTGAATATGGCTCAACATCTTTGGTAACGACAGCTCTTGTCCCGATAATTGCACCGTCGCCGATAGTTACTCCCGCCATGATTACCGCATCGTAACCAATCCATACATCATTGCCAATCACAATATCGCCTTTGTTGTCCCAAGCTGTGGCAACATCCGATTTCGGCAAATCCCACTCCTCAAAGAACAAAGGGAATGTATAGGTAGACAACGATTTAAGCGTATGATTGGCGCAGTTGAAAATAAACTTCGCTCCGCAGGCTATCGAGCAGAACTTACCGATAATAAGTCTGTCATTATTTATCGGATAATGGTAGAGCACATTGTTTTTCTCGAAATCCCGCGGGTCATTCACAAAATCATTGTAGATAGTGAAGTCGCCGACCTCAATTGTAGGGCGCGTGACAACCGATTTCAGATACACCGTCTGATTATCACTGGAACGCGGATATATCATCTTATCCATACTTCTAAGTATTCTGAATACTATTTCTTTTGTTTTTGAAAAACTTAATACGCTTTACGGTGTGTCCTATTGCAATGGCAATGAATATAAATCCAATTTTACCATGAACGCCTCCTAATGAGGAATGTGTCCATGAGCCGATCCAATGAGCGGAAGCTACAATCGCGCTTATGAGAGTCAGCAGTCCGAATACGGCAAGCCAACGAGTTATAAACGATTTCTGCTTACGAAACTTCTTTAGCCACGATTTCCAACCGAAATGCAGATATAAGTGCCAGATAATATTAGCAAAGAACAGACATCCGACGATTATATGTAAGCACACCCAGAGGACGGCTCGACTTCCAGTCGCTTCAAGTTGGATGCTTGAGACAAGCATCACAACAACTGCCACGAGCAGCAACCAATCACATATTTTTAATTTCTTCGCCTTTGTCATGGGTTGCAATTGCGTTTAATCTCGTCGATTGACTTGCCGCCGATACCGAAGTTTTCATCTGACAACTCCTCAATTGTAACCGTAAAGAACTGCTCCTGGATATTGGAATACGCGAAGCGCTTTGCTCTGCAAAGAATCTCGGAGGCTGTTTCTGTCAGCCGTTCAATCAGCTCTTTCTTCTGTTCAGCAGTCAACCGTCCGCTTTCGATTGATATGTATGGCATCGTAAGAATTATTAGAGTTTGTTTTTGCTCCCGAGGTTATAAGGACAGATGTCTCTACATTTATGGCAAGATATTTTCCATGTTTTTTGTTCCTCGTCATCGCCAAATGCATGGTTCCAGCAATCAAGTTGCTTTAGTTCTGATTCAGACAGAGCGTTGATCGGACAGACATCGACACATAAATTGCAGTTGTTGCATATTGGAGCGAGAAGCGGGTCGGGTTCAAATTCATGCTCAGATAACACAGCTCCCAGCCATACCATACTGCCATATTCAGGTGTAATCAGCAAGGAATGTCTGCCTATTGTCCCTATTCCTGCTGCCTGTGCGGCATGTTTCTGAGATACTATTGAACGGAATCTATTGGTTGCAGAGTTCCAAAGACTCTCATTGGTTGGTATCGGGACGCAGACTATTCCATGTTTTTCCATCTCAATACAGAAATCCATGGCAATAGCATCCAGTTTGGGTGTCATGGAATTTCTGACACGAGTGTAAGGTACGGCTGATTTGCACCTAAGTGTCCCGACTGGAAACCGGCACGCAAAAGATATGACTGATTAGCACGAGGGCATCACATCTAAGGGATGGAATCCTTTTGGTGCACCATCGAACCGGTCAATAGAGGCCACGCCACACAAATCTGCACCCAACGTATACATGATCTTCTTTATTTCTATCTTATCCATTATTTCTGTAGACTTTTATTTTCTTTTTATCGTCTGACATTTACGTTTCGTCATTTCCTCGGCGAAAGCCTGTTCTCCATGTTCTTCGATATAGCGGATGCAAGCCGCGCGGTCGGAGTTGAACAGGAATGCGAATATCTTGCCAATGAAATTGAAATATATCTTGCACTTGGCCACGTCCTTATGACATTCGGCACAAGTATGGAAATCATGACTTCTGACGCATGACCGTATCTTACACCACGTTGCTTTCTCATTATCATGGCAACCGGCACATTTGTCCGCCAAATACTTGCGGCACGCTCCACAGTAGAAGCCGCACGCCGCTATGAGTTCTTTGTTTGCTTCTATTTTTTCCATATCAAATACACCACAGTCCGATGATGCAGGCTATTATAATACAGAAGCGCGGACTGCAACGCCACGTCTTAATTGGAGGTCGTAGGAAACCTTGGATACAGATGTAGAGATAGCAGCCCACGCCGTATGCGTGAGAACCGCTATGCCATCTTTGTATCCTGAAAAGTTCCTACGTTTCCAATTACAAGAGAGCATACCGCTTCTTATTTTCAAAATGTCGCGGGCCGACTTGCGTCAACCCGACCGCAAAGGTACGAAAAATTTATGGGATTTTAACTATTTAGTGTGTTAACTCGGCAAGATTTTGGGCTGAGGTAACCATATTTGACTCGGACAAGCCTCGTCGAGCTAAAGGGCTTAAATCAGGCAATAAATATCAGAGTGTCCTGACGGCCTGACATGAATAATCCAACACTGCAATATGGAAACTTTTCCAAACAGCGCTATGTTATACAGTTATGAATTTCATTACTACAGAAGCTATGAGATTCTTCATGATGGTTTCTGACCGCTTAAATGAGGCCCTTGCGGTCTTTTGCCAACGAAAAAAGCCCACAAAAGAAGCCTCCTTTATAATGAAAAATCGATTTTTATGAAAATAATAGCTATTGAGGAGCATACCGTCAGCAAGGCAATAGAAACGGCCAACAGCAAAACCATATCGAAGGTATTCCCTTTTATAAGGCATTCCAGCACCCCGTACCCTCTTATCATATTGAACTGCCTAATTTATTTCAATTGGGAGAACGGCGTGTCAACGAACTCGATGCGGCGGGAATCGATATGGAGGTGCTGTCGTATGTCAACGTAACGCAATGGCTGACAGGCTCCGAAGCCTTAACGCTTTCCAAGCAGGCCAACGAAGCCCTTGCTCAGAACGTGAAAGAGTTTCCTGACAGATTCCGTGGGTTCGCCACATTGCCATGGAATCAACCCGATGCCGCAGCCGACGAATTGAAACGCACAATTGAAGAGTACGGATTTGTAGGGACTTTGCTTTCAGGCAGGCCACAGACAGGAAACGTATATGCCGACGACCCAATGTACTTCCCTATCTGGGAGATACTGACAAAATATGACTTACCCGTATATGTGCATCCCCACTATACATCTCCTGATGCTTGCAAGGCATATTACTCAGGACTCGGTGACGAGCTGGACGCCATATTAAGCACTATGGGATATGGCTGGCATCTGGAGGCCGGCATTCAGGTTATACGTATGATTCTTGCCGGGGTATTCGAGAAGTTTCCGACTCTTAAAGTAATTTCAGGCCACTGGGGCGAGATGGTTCCTTTTTATCTGCCGCGACTTGACCAGATGTTCCCGCCGGCCCTTTCAGGACTTCCTGAAAAATTTTCAACCTATTACAAACGAAACGTTTGGGTGACGCCCGGCGGCATATATGACAATGACGATTTATTATATTGCCTTAATAAAGTGGGGATAGATCATCTGCTATTTGCAACCGACTTTCCCTACGTTCCGCTCGCGGGAGCCAAACCATTTCTCGACAACGCACCGCTATCGGAAGGGCAGAAAGAAAAATTTGCCTACTTAGGGATACTCAGTTAATTGCCAACTAATTGTTTGCCAAAGTCGTAGATATTTTGTAACTTTACAATGAACCCCCGATGGACCCATCACGGGCTTATTCGGGGGTAATTCTTAAAATAATTGTACGTGAAGTTACGAAAAATATCCGAGATTACGGCCACGTTGCCGTTTACCGAGTTCGATTTCATGCAAAAATATCGCGAGAGTTTTGCCGTAAGCGAGCTCGGGCGCATCCATGCGCAATTGCCATTGAAAGAACTGGCAGAGAAAATCCGTTCGCATTTTCCCAAAACGCATCCTCAGGGCAACACTCCGATGTTCCCGCCGGAGGGAGAGGTGGCGCTGATGTTTCTCAAGCCATATACCGGACAGTCGGATGACGGCCTGATCGAGATGCTCAACGGCAGTATACACATACAGATGTTCTGCGGGGTGCTCATAGATCCGGCCAACCCCATAAAGAACGGCAAGATAGTCAGTGCTATCCGTCAGCGTATAGCCGGAGCTCTTGATATCAAAGAACTACAGAAATTGCTGTATGACAAGTGGGGCGGTTTGTTAAAAGACAAGAACCTGTGCCTGACCGACGCCACCTGTTACGAGAGCCATCTGCGATTCCCGACAGATGTAAAGCTGTTGTGGGAATGCTGCGAGTGGATTCAATCACTTATAAAAAAGACCTGCAAGGCGTTGAAGGAACGGTTGCCACGCAACAAGTATCGTGATATTGACCGCGACAGACTCACCTATGCCAAGCATCGCAAGCACACCAGGGCGGCAACCGCCAAACTCCGCCGTCGATTGCTCGGCCTGCTTTCCAAACAGATAGGTCAATGGAACAGAATCTGCAAGATACACACCGTTGACATCACGCTCACCGCAGAGCAAAGCAAGCGTCTCAGTGCATTAAAAGAGGTGTATCGCCAGCAGAGCGCACTTGCTCAGAAAAAGGAGGTGAAACACCGTATCGTCAGCATAGACCGTCCGTACATCCGTCCTATTGTCAGAGGCAAGGAGAACAAGCGAGTGGAGTTCGGAGTCAAGGTCAACAACATCCAGATTGACGGAATTTCATTCATCGAACACCATTCCTTCGAAGCCTTCAACGAGGGCGTGAGATTACAGGAGTGTATTGAATATCAACAGGAACTGACCGGTATCAAAGTGACCAGGGTAGGGGCAGACACCATCTATGCCAACAACGACAACCGGCGGTATTGCACCGAAAACGGCATGACGACCTGTTTTGTCCGCAAAGGCCCGAAGCCCAAGGATGAAGATGCTGACATAAGCACAGCCCGACGAATAATCGGGACACTGCGCTCTACCGCCATGGAGGGCAGTTTCGGTAATCAGAAACAACACTACAGCGTTGGCCGGATAGCGGCACGCAACTCCCGCAGCGAAACCCTGCTGCTCTTTTTCGGCATCCACATGGCAAACGCCGCAACACTTGCCGCCCGACAACTCGCCATCGAAGAAAAAGAGAAGCAGTTACAAAAACAGCGAGCGTGAAAAATCATACTGTCATCTCATCTCCGAAGCACATCGGAGGCGAATCAGTGTATCCCTATTTGTCCGAAATGTCATATTTTATCGCCGAGAATTGAAAATTTGCCCTCATAATCAAAACAGCACCGCCATAGGGCGACCACGCTCCATTTTCAGCTTGATAAATCAAGCCATTAACTGAATATCCCTAATTAAACGCAGAAAAACTGCTACACCTTTAGCCACCTACAGCCACAATTCGATTGAATCGTGCCAATTCCGCCACAACTTTGTGGCAATCCGTAGGGATAATATCACTTGCTCCATTGATATCTTATGGCATTATGGGCATTTTGCACAAGGTGTTAACTTGATGCCTGACTTGTGGCTTAAGCATCAAGTCAGGCATAAAGTTAATATTATTCATGCCGTACAACATACTTTTGATTTCGGCTATTTGGCTTTTCAGGGATTGTCATAGTCAAAGTGAATCCCAATAAAGGATTAATGTATTTCTTCTTAAACTTCACTCTGTCCTTATATCCAAGATATCGCATTATCTCGGTTAATGAACGTGGCTCTTTGCAGAATTCTACAATCTTTTCCTCAATCGATTGACTTAGGGGTTGACTTGTGCCCTTCGACAAGTCAGAGCCCATTGTAGCATGGACATTGACACGGAAGGCAGTGATTGTATTTACATCAAATTCTGCGAGCGGATTACCGTTATCTTTAAGCATCTCCTGCACACGGGTAACGCCACGGTTGAATTTGTTGACATATTTCATCACTCTCATGGCTTCTGCCACGAGTGGGTTGCGATAGTCATTGACCGACGGGAAGTTCTCAGGACGGGCTTCGCCATATAGTCCACCGGCATTCATCAATTCGATATAGTCATCAAACTGATACAGGCGAATAGGCATATTCGCTTGGTAATCACGGTGCATACAGGCATTCATCAGCAATTCTCGGATAGCACCTTCGGGATAATTCCAGACAGTGCGTTCACGGAATAGCGATTCGGGAACCGGACGCTGTGTGATGATGGCATCCTTTACAAATGATTCCAGTGTCGGCAACATTCGATATAGGGGTCCGGCAAACTGGCGTTCATTAAGAATGTCTCCACCTTTGTCTTTCCCAGCAAACCGCACAAACTGCACGTAATCGCCGAGAAGAAAGTATTTGGGATTGATGCCGAAAAGTATTATGCCGGCATATGTAGGGCAGTCGTTGTCACGGTCATAGAGGTGTATTGACGCGAGTTGTTCCTTGATGTCGCGTTTGTCGTCCGCGAGAGTTCCTTCATCAAACACCATCGGGAGATATCTGATCTTGATGTAATCGAGGTCCAAATCTTCCAGTTTGGCGTTTAAACAAGGTGTCGCGTCAAAGGTTGCCATGAAAGAACAGCGACGCTCCGCAAGTACTCTCTCTTCTGCTTCCGTCGCAATATCCCTGCGAGGCCCGACACGAATAAATACCCTACCACGATAGCGAACAGGAGGTAAATCGGATGGTCTGACTTCGGCAACCAATAAATCGCCTTCCGGGAATTAAAAACGTTCGACTGACATGGCAGGCAACGGGAGAATATTGCCGTCAGAACGGATGCCCGCAATCTTCTTAAGCAGGGCATCATCAACTTTCATACCGGCAATACTGCCATTATCTTTTGCTCCGATAATCAGATAGCCGTTCTTGCGGGAGCCGGGCATATCATTTGCAAAAGCACAAATGGCCTCACAGAACTTGTCCATGTTGCCCGTGCTGATAGTACGTTCCACCCGATAAGATTCGGTGGACTTCAGCAATTCCAATATATCCTCTTTAGCTATCATTCGGATTTCTTGATTCTATATATGCAAAATTACAAAAAATATATCATCCAACCTTTCCACAGCCTGCATTTTATCCGACACAGACTTGCCTTATCTCCAAAACATTCCGGCGACAGTTGGCTGCAAGGAAATCCCACACACCGTCATCGCAAGGGGCCGGAATCCGTTTCTCATCGCCCTCTCTCGGTGGAAACAGTCCAGAAGAACAAGGCTTCGCCAACGGTTACGGAATGCCGGACGATTTCAAGCACTTCCTTGAATTGCACCCCGGCATGAGCTTCGAGGAAGCCAAACGCCGTTTCAAGGACGAGCAGAAAGCCAAGCAACAACGCAAAGGCCCCAAACTCCACTAACCGACAACGACACCGAGATAAGCATCTGCAATTTCGGGGGCGTATGTATTTTGATGGTGAGTAGCGGCAATAGCGGCATACATTTAAGTTTTAAACAATATCTCTCCCAATAAATTGTGAGTTAATCGAAATTTTATTAATTTTGCAATGAATAGTCTTAAGGATATAATTCATTACTGTTGTCGAGTGATACAATGTTACCATAAGACGATAGAACTGTGATATATCTTTGGTTTCAAATTTAATCTTTCTGATGATATATGAAGATATTATTACATAACTTGTTGCTTATAGCATTGTTGTGCGTTTCCTGTGGGCAGAACACAAGGCAGGAATTGATAGGTAATTATCATCGCACACAAGATGATAGTGAGATTAACTTGAATCTTTATGAAGATTCTACGTTTGTACACTCATCAACTAGGGATGTGTCAAAATATGAAATCTCTGATTACAGTGGGAAAGCAACTTTGCAATTAAATGGGAAATGGGGTGTATCGAATGATTCGTTGCAGTTAATCACACTTCATATGTCGGACTTTGGAAAAGGTATGGAGATGAATGACACCATGTACTATAAAATTATTCAATTCAAAGATGACATATTGGTAATAAAATCATTGAGCAACAATGATATTTATGAGTATCGTCGTGAAAACAATTGATAGCATCTTCTATTGATATTCAACTCCAATAGTATTCAAAATATCCGCTTACTATTTTCGACATATGGGGCATCCTTTCCCTTTCAATAATTGATATGGGAATGGCGTCCATACATGATTACATATCTTACATTGGCATTCCACTCGAATCGAAGTTTTGGCAAATGGCCTCAATAATTTAATATTGGGATGTATTGCTTTTAATTCATCCTCGTAATCTTTTGGATGCTTTTTACCATAGCGAGAACAGTATATGCACCCCGTTCCTCTTGACCTGACTTCCACCTTTTGTCTATAAGGCGGATGGTTCGGATTGGGACATTTCCATAACGCTTCATAGTCCGATTTAGGGGTGACTTCGTCAGGAGTTTTATCATTTTCGGCACACCACTCAGCAGCCAGCAGGGGATTTAAGTATGCTAAACTCGTGTCATAGGTTACTTGTTTGCCATGACAAACTGCACATTTTGAACCTAAATTTATCCTACTCCAGATAGTTGCCCTATAGCTATGTGGTTTGCCATAGTTACAATGCCAGTAAAACTCTCGTGTATCGTGATAACTAACCTTATCTGGAGTTATGTTATATTTAGTAATATTATTTTCAATGTCCCAGTCTTTGGCTAATTCAGGATAAGCTATGGTAATAGTATCGGCATGATGAAATGCTTGTCCTGCACAATATGGACATCCTCTTCCTGCAAGATGTTGTCCTGCTGGGGGCGAAAAAATGCCATGTATTGAACAAATTATGTCAATTGAGGTAGAAGCATCCACATATCTTGATTGAGAATAATCATACTTATCTCCATGAATTTTTTTAGCCTCTATAACCCATTCTTCGGTTGTATATCGTTGGCGGTTAGAACAGATCTTGCATCCATATCCGTTTACTACAGAATGAATAGGCGCACTCCAACCTTTATGGGTTGAATCATTGGGACACAACCAATGAACCACGAGTGCGGATTTTGTGGTAACGTGTCTTGGGGTCAGTCTGCCGTTCCTGTTTTTATCCCAGATAGCTGCGAGAGACTTGCCATCATGCTGAAGTTTTTCGATATACGCTTCTAAACTTTTATCATAAGGAACTGTTGAAAACTCAGACTTTAACTTACGAAGCATCAATTGAAAATCAAAATTCTTCAGGTTAAAATGCTTGTTAGCCATTTGGCTAAGGACTTCCAGAAGTATTGGCAACTTTTCCTCTAAAGAATTTGGGGTATCACCTGTTTCAACGCAGATACACCCATCCATACACAATAGTGGACATCCTTCTTCTCTAATCCTAATTAGTTTGATTCCATGAGACACAATCCTTTCCGTTTTAGCAATATCTTTATCCAATCTGTTTTTGTGGTATATTGCGCCATCATATTCAATACCTACGTTTATCGAGGGTAAGAAAATATCAACGTCAGTATTTCGATCAATCTTATACGTGTTTACGGCATTTGGGAAGTATTGGGAAAGAAAGCTAAACACAATCTGTTCAGATACAGAAGTCTGCCTCCCTTTATTACACTCTTTACATCCAAATGGCGATTGTATCCTTTGATAGACTTTTTTCTTAAATTCATTCCCACATACCGAACATTTCCACCATACTTCTATATTGCTTTGTGGAAGTACATCCTCAGGGCCATAATTATTCCGAGTGGGATGCCATTCTTTAGCAATCTCAGGATAAGTAGCGGACAAAGATGTTTCCGGAGAAACCTTCTGATGGCTACAATAAGGGCAATCTCCACCTCCATTTAATTTGTTATTGGGCGAACTTGGATAAGAATGCCTATTAGGACATAGCCACCAAACTTTCTTATTGGTATGAGGGGCAATTTCATCTGGAGAAACACTATTCTTATCATAGTCCCATTCTGCCTCTACTATATCTGAATGACGAGCCTTAAGGCTATTGAACTCTGGAATGACCCTCTTGCCTCGACAAATAGGACAAATATTGTTTGTTCCTCGTTGCCGATATATTTTCACTTGATTCTGAACCTCACGTGGATATGAATATCCACAAATTGCACAACTCCAATATGCCTGAAGATGTGAACCGATGGATACACTATCTGGCCTTACCTCATTAAGGTCATTGTCCCATAATGATGCCAGTTCTGAATATAAGCTTTCGATATCGTTGTTCATTCTTTGCCGAGATGTCCTTTTTTTCGCAAATTGCCCAATGTCGTAGTCCCTGAAAGGCGGAAATAGCTATTCAATCCCTGACTCAAGCCATTATAAAACTCTATGGGCATGTATGTTTGTATGTGAACCGCACCATAAATAGATCGAATTCGATCTATATCATTGAATAATCGAGCATTATCAATCTCATTAAAAATAATTGACATGTTGACGCGATTATATTCCATGTTATAGTAGCAATTAGCTTTTGCGTAAAGGCTCTCCTCTATTTTTCTTTTTATAAAGAGTTGGGTGGTTTTTATTGCCAGTGCAGTCTCATAGAATTTTTCTATTGAAGAGAAATCTGAACTGGGTAGCTTTGTTGCATATAAATGTTTATATTTTTCCCAAGCATTCTCTTCAAATATTGGTATGGAATAATGTAGTGGAGTCTCATTTATGGCTGTGCCAGTGATACCATGTGCCTTTAGATATTCTATATTGCGTTCAATATTTTTGATTTGTAAAATCAGAATAGTAGTGGCCGCTCTAACAGACTCCTTTACTTTTTTATTATAAAGATACCATGTCAAGAAAAGGGTTCCAATCAAAGTTGCGATCAAAACGCATGTCTGAAAAAATGTAGAGTTGAGGAAAGATGATGGCGACGCATAAAAGGGTTCTACATATATTGTATCATTCATTGTATTACTATTTTTTACAAAGGTACGACATTTTTATGATAATATGGCTAATTAACGTGGTGACCCGGCGAAAATTTGGCTGAGGTCACCACATTTTAGAGGCTCCGATATGGTTAAAGTCTGTTAAAGTTTGGATTGTTGAGATGTTTTGGTGGAGTTGAACGGTGGTGAACGAAGATGAATAGTTGTCGTCCAATTTCTGAATATCAGCGGGTTAGAAATTAAGACTTATAGATATGCATACACCACAACATACATAAAGTGCGTTGTATCAATAAATTAAGTGGGACGTGGTGACTTTTGTGGTGACTCGGAGGGGTGTAGATGAATAAAAGACCGCTAACTCATTGAGAATTAGCGGTCTTTGGTGGTGCCACCAGGAATCGAACCGGGGACACAAGGATTTTCAGTCCTTTGCTCTACCAACTGAGCTATGGCACCATTGCCTTTTTGCGTTGCAAAGGTAGGGCTATTTTTTCAATTGGCCAAATTTATTTGAACAAAAATCGCCTCTTTCGCAAAATAATCCACTAAAACAATCTTAAATATCCCTTAAAACGCCTTATAGGAACAACATTCTGCACTCCACAAAGCCCACGCAGCAACAGCATAAACCGCTAACAACAAGAAAGATACTGCATCAGCAAACAAATCACATCAAAGACAATGCCCCAAAACCAATCAACAAACGACAAAATCACAAATATCATCCTTCAGTATCATGCAATTCAACATTTTCGGCTCTTCACAATATCACCCAACACAAAACCGCCCCAACAACCCACAAAATCATCACGGAGATTCACCTTACCCGCACGGTTAAGGCGGGGGTGCCGTCGATGGTTCCGGTGAGTTCTTGGCCGATTTCAAGAGTGCCGCCGGCAATCGACGACGACACTATCAAGTCGCCTATCTTCATTGTGCAATAGCGGCTTGCATCAGCTACTATGTCATATATCCTCTCAATCTCGTCACCAAGGGTCAGCTCGATGTCGCCCACCTTGGCTACGCCGAATTCGCTTCGGCTGATATCGCCAAGTATCACTGCACCTTCGTAGGCCTGCAGCAAAGCGTTATGTGCCGCAGCACGCTCCATGGCATCAACCGGCTCGGTAAGCAGGCATATTCCTACAGCGTCGACATAGCGCGGCGCAAACTTTCGTCCTATGTTTTTGCCAAGACGGCATATCCTTGCCACAATCCCCACCCTATAATTCCATCGTTCCGAAAACGGGGGTACAAAAAACGGCTTGCCGTCCTTTATTATTGCCGAATCGGGCATAAGGTCCACCCGCTGGTTTCCTGACAAAGGCGCATCCGGAGTCCGTCCATAAACAAGCACTTTCATCGTGATAATCTACATTTGCTTTCCCATGCGGTTATACATCACCGCCAGCTGGGCATAAATCGAAGTATTCTGTATCACCACATCCTGAGGAGCCGTAATGCGGAACGGCGTAAAATTCCACAAAGCCTTGATGCCGGCCTTGACAAGCAGGTCGCTCACTTCCTGAGCGTGATCGATAGGCACGGCTATCACGCCTATTTCGGCATTCAATGTGGCGAGCCGTTGGTCGAGTTCCGATATATCATATATGGGGATTCCGCACAGCGTTGTGCCCACGACATCATGACGAATGTCAAATCCCGCGACTATCCTCAATCCATAGTTAGCCAATCCCGAATCATGTATCAGGGCGCCGCCAAGGCTGCCAACGCCTATCATGACAGCGTTATGCCCCACCTTGAATCCGAGAAAGTCCTGCAACTCATGCACAAGCGAAGCCACCTCATAGCCTATGCGTGTCTTGCCTTTTATATTAAGGAATGATAAGTCCTTGGCTATCATCGACGCATCGACATTTATCTCCTTGGCTATCTGTGTCGACGACACATACTCCACTCCTGCGTCAAGCAACAGCCTCACGTAGGCAAGATACCACGGCAGACGCCTGAGCGTTGGCTCCGGAAGCTGCTCTCTCATTTGATTTATTCGCTTGTCGTCGGTCATAGTCTTGTATTAGAGTACGGGAAAACGCCATCGTGTTCCGTCTACCGAATACAAAGTTAAGCTTTTTTATTCAATTAATCAAGTCGATTTATTGCCGTTGCATCATGAATTTACTTCGACTTATTATGCCAAATCAAAAATAAATCATTACCTTTGCACCGGTTTCAACCAAGGAGTGATGCTCGAGTGGTTGAAGAGGCACGCCTGGAAAGCGTGTATACGCCAAAAGCGTATCGGGGGTTCGAATCCCCCTCACTCCGCAACTCAAACGAATGCAGCCGACCCGCTAAAGGCCGGCTGCATTTTCCGCCTTATAACACTTCCTCACGGGCACACGTGTACCCCGACTCCGGCGTATCATCCTCATCAATATTCCATTTCCGTTTAATACTGAAAAACCGACTAAGTAACTTTTCAATAAAATAACAGAAACATGAAAGAGGTAAATCCCGATGAAACAACCCGCGCCTACGCGTTCCACGCCTGGATGAAAGCGCCAATGCCCATGGTGACACTGTTCAAAACGCTGAATGTGTCGCCGCTCGTAAAATACAGCCGCAAGAAAGGACTTAAATTCAACATGCTCATGTGCTGGTGCATAGGCAAGGCCGCAAGCCGTGTCAAGGAGTTCTACATGCTGCCGGTGGGCGACAAGCTCTTCAGCTACGACACGATAGCTGTCAACACCATCGTCACCAACCGCGAGGGCGAAGTAAGCTCGTGTGACCTACCCTTCTCCAACGACCTGTCACAGTTCAATGCCGACTACCTGCGCCTTACCCGTCAGGTAACCGAGTCATGCATCAACCACGACCTCACCGACAGCATGGTCATTGGCACCTCGGCACTTGTGCAATACGACATCGACGGCGCGGTGGGGATGTACAGCGGCATTTTCAACAATCCCTTCATCATCTGGGGCAAATACCGCAAAAGCCTGTTCAAGACCACCCTCACACTGTCGTTTCAGTTTCATCACACGCAGATGGACGGCGCCCACGCCGCCCGATTCCTCGACCTGCTTCAACAGGAAATAGAGCAGTTCTGACGCCCTTTAGAGCCGGTCCGACAATAAATGTTAACGGCTCTTAACCGTCAAAAAACACCTTCCTGAATGTGATTCACCAAAATCATCATTTACTCGATGCGATAATTCTTGAAGATTTTTTTGACAAAATTAAGACTTGATTGTTATAATTACCCATCTTTTACAGTCCAAAAACGAGCAAACCCTTTTGTACATTGGCGTGAAGCCATGTGCAAAAGGGTCTATATATGTAGCACTGGAATGGGGTTATCTATATTTAACCTTTTTTAATATTAGCAATAATCTGTTTGATTTTCTGACGAGTAACAATCTCGGTGTCGAGTCTGAAGCCGGCTTTGGCATGTAGGTCATCGGTAAGATCATCCCGTGTGAAGTTAGGCTTGTAGCCTTCTCCCTTGACTATGTTCATAGTCATTGACCGTAGTTTCTCAATTATAGCGGAGGATGTGTATTTATAGTTCAGTTCCTTTTCCATTATTCTGAAGAGCAGTAGTGTGATAAAGCAGACAATGAAGTGGGCCCTTATGTGTTCCGCCGTCCAGACGAAGACGGGTCGACCCTTGAAGTCAGTCTTGATGACCCTGAAGGCATCCTCCGACTCCCAGCGGTTATGGTTCAGTTCGATGATTTTCGTCACATTGTCAGACAGATCCGTACATATCGCATAGAAGCCGTCATATTTTTCTTCTTCTGATATGGCGTCAAGATTCAGGGAGACGGTTCTGAATACCGCAACCTCGCCGTCTTCTGTGGCGTAGGTCTCGGAAAGGAACCTGTCAGGGCTCTTATAAGATTTGGTCAATGTCCTGTTTCCACGTGCATTGCTGTCAGCCTTGTCAATCTCGCGTTGACGCAGGAATCGGAGGTAGTCGCGGTATTTGTATGAAAATGTCACAATCAATCTTTGAGAGAACTTTGTCTTTTCATTGACAATCCAACGCTCGCGATAAAAAGTGCGGTCTCCGTAATAACGGGCAGTATCGGCATCAGTCAGGTCAAACTCCAGTTCATCCTCGTCTGCATCCCGGTACCGCTTGTCTTTTTGTACCGTGTCGGACTTTACAAGTTTCCATCCTGTCGGTTCCAGACACCAGTCCCTGAGATTATCCTCCAGTTTCTTTATTGACTGCACCGTTATGAATGATCTTTCTGCTGTGGAGTTATATGACCGGTTGCCTTCAGAAGAGAGACCTCCGTCTGTACAGACTACAATCTTGCTGACCCCCATCTTCTCAACTATAATCTTTTCAGTTGGAATCAAGGTAGTCTGTTCGTTGGCATTGCCGGGATTGATGCACATCGCAACCGGCATGCCGGAGTTGTCGATGAACATACCCATCTGTACGATGGGGTTCGGTCGATGTTCCTTGGAGACTCCGTACTTGCGTATACGTTCATGAACGTTCCCTTTTTTGTCTGTCACATAGTCCGGATCGGCAGATTCTCTCTCGAAAAAATAGTTGGTGCAGTCATAGTACATGACGGTCGTATCCCGTTCGACAACCTTTGACGAATTAAGGAAAAGTCTCTTCTGGATGTATTCACCGTGTCTGTCCAGGATATCCAGACTCCTGTAGATATGCTGTTTTTCTATATCAAAAGGCTCGATATAGCTTCCGCTCCTGCGATAATTACCTAGTTTTGAAGCCGGTCTCAAAAGCCGTTCGTAGACCATCAGCTCCAGAACTTTGTTGAAATCGAAGTCGAACTTATGTTTACGTGAGATTGCCTCGCATATCCTGTCCATCCCGACCTTATGGTACAGCCGTTTAAGAAACAGATATCCGCTCTCGCAACTCTGAGCCTCGCCTTTTTCAATAAGCTTTGTGGGCGACAGACGTGATATTATCACCTGCCGGCCCTCCTTCTCCTGTGCCGTAAGCCTGGCGATATATCCCCTGGCCCATTCAACAGGATCTCTGTCTCCGCATCTCTGACGAACTTCCTCAAGCGTTCCAAGGCGCTCATGGATTCTTGAGGTACTTTTGCCGTTCTTGTCCCTGTATGCCTTCTGTACATAAAGGATGGAAGTCTTTTTTGTCTTGGTTATTTTCAGCTTCATATTATGCCGCCCTGCCGTTGATTGCTACACGGTGCTACAAAGATAGTAATAAAATTTGACACGTGCAAGCGTGCCAGCAAAAAAGATTCATGAAAATGCAACTGTCAAACTACCGTGTTAACGGCTCTTAACCGTCAAAAAACACCTTCCTGAATGTGATTCACCAAAATCATCATTTACTCGATGCGATAATTCTTGAAGATTTTTTTGACAAAATTAAGACTTGATTGTTATAATTATTAAGTAACTTAGCAACTTAATTTTTGAAAGATAACAATGAAGAATCGTCGTAATTCACTGTTGAGCCGCCTTGCAGTCGTGGCTACCATCGTGATTGTCGCAATGTCAACTATCGCGGCGACACGGAGCAATAAGGGAGAAATAGCTCGTAATCTTGACATTTTCAACGCCTTATACAAGGAGTTGCAGACCAACTACGTAGACTCTATCGATGCCGAGAAGTCGATCAACATCGCCATTGCGGCCATGCTTAACGACATCGACCCCTATACCGAGTACTACGGAGCAAGCGACCAAGAGGATCTGACCATGATGACCTCGGGCGAATACGCCGGTATTGGCTCCATGATTGTGGAGATGCCCGGAAAGGGAGTGTTCATTTCCGAGCCCTACGAAGGCAGTCCGGCCCAGAAAGCGGGATTGAAGCCCGGCGACCTCATTTTAAAAATCGACAACGACTCGGTTATCGGATGGCACAGCTCGCAAGTCAGCGAAAAGCTGAAGGGCCAGCCCGGCACAAAACTTCAGGTAACCGTGAAGCGACCCTATGTCGCCGACTCGATAAAGACATTCGACCTCACCCGACGCAAGATTCAGTTGCCGGCAGTGCCCTACTACGGAGTGCTGAAGGACAACATAGGCTACATCTACCTCACCTCATTTACCGACAAGGCTGCAAGCGAAGTGAAGGACGCACTTGTGGAGCTTAAGAAAAATCCTAATGTGAAGTCGATAGTGCTCGACCTGCGCGGCAACCGCGGAGGCTTGCTCGAAGCGGCTGTAAAGATTGTGGGCCTCTTTGTCCCCAAGAACACCGAAGTTCTGCGCACCCGTGGCAAAGGCCTTCTTAACGAAAAGGTGTATAAGACCACATCGGCTCCTGTCGACACTGAAATTCCGCTGGCCGTACTCATCGACGGGGGTTCGGCTTCCAGCTCTGAAATAACGGCAGGCGCCCTTCAGGACCTCGACCGCGCCGTAATCATGGGAGCACGCTCCTATGGCAAAGGTCTTGTGCAGACCACCCGCCCTCTGCCCTACGACGGAATGCTTAAGGTTACAATCGCCAAATACTACATCCCCAGCGGACGCCTCATCCAGGCCATCGACTACAGCCATCGCAACCCCGACGGCTCGGTGGCACGCATTCCCGACTCGCTCACCAATGTATTCACCACCATCCATGGTCGTGAAGTGCGCGACGGCGGAGGCATAACCCCCGATGTAAAAATCGACTACGGCGAAGTCAACCGATTGACCTACAACATCGTCAGCGACAACTGGGCGTTCAATTACGCCACAAAGTATGCTGCCGAGCATCCCGAAATCGCCGCTGCCGAGGACTTTGTCATCACCGACTCGATTTTCAATGACTTCAAGTCATTTATCGACCCCGACAAGTTCAACTACGACAAGGTGTGCGAGTCGATGCTTGCCGCACTGAAGTCGACAGCCGAAATCGAAGGCTACATGAACGACTCCACCAAGGCTGAGTTTGCCGTACTCGAAGGCTTGCTGAAGCACAACCTCAGCCACGACCTCGACAACAACCGCGAGGACATCGAAGGCATTCTGGCAGGCGAAATCGTAAAGCGTTACTACTACCAGAAGGGACAGGTGATCGAAACCCTCAAGCGCGATGTCACAATCGACTCAGCCGAAGTAATCCTTAATGACAAAGCTCGTTACAACGCCATACTCTCTCCTGCTACAAAGAAGAATTCATAGTAGATGGACCTGAAGCAGTTATGTGAAAAGATTCTCACTCCCGGCCGGCGTGAAGCGGTCGAGAGTGCCGTAAATGACAACTCTTGCCGCCGCATTTCCCTGTATGGACTTGCCGGGTCATCGGCACCAATGTTAATGTCGGCCCTCCCCTCCCGGGGGAGGCCGATGCTTGTTATAGGCGATTCGCTCGATGACGCCGGCTACCTCTATCACGACTTGTCACGCGTGCTTGGCGAGAGCGCGGTGCTCATGTTTCCATCGGGCTACAAGAGGTCGATAAAATACGGGCAGGTCGACCCGCCGTCGCAGATTATGCGCACCGAAGTGCTCAACCACTGGTTTGACGACCCTTCGCTGCGCTATGTCGTCACCTATCCCGAGGCACTTGCCGAGCATGTGGCGACCCGCGACACCATCGAGGCTCACACCCTGCAGCTTGCCGTAGGCTCCACCGTTGACCTCGCCGAAACCGAGAAGTGGCTTCGTGAAAATGGATTCCAGGAGGTTGACTACGTGTACGACCCCGGCCATTTCGCAGTCCGCGGCTCCATTCTCGACATCTACGGCTACAGTTGCGAAGAGCCTTTCCGCATCGACTTTTTCGGCGACGAAATCGAGTCGATACGCACATTCAACATCGAAACACAGCTCTCGGAGTCAAAGCACGACCGCATATCGATTACATCCAATGTCTCACAGCAGGGCAAAGGCGAGTCGCTTCTTGACTACATTCCTGCCGACACACCGCTGTGGGTGCGCGATGCCGACTATACCTTGCAGCGCATCGAGGCTATTGCAACTGAAACATTCAGCGACAGCGCCCTGATAGCCGACGAGGGCGACAAGGACGCTCTCAAGCATGTAGTCGAGCCCGACCGGTTTGCCGAGTCGCTCAACAACATGCGCCAGATTCGATTCTCGGCGGCAGCCAACGCCGATGCCGAAGCTTCGGCCGCAATCGATTTCGGCTGTACGCCGCAGGGCATCTACCACAAGAATTTTGACCTCATCAGCGATTCACTGCTGAAGTTCATCGGCGACGGTTACACCGTCTACATTCTCAGCGACTCCGAAAAGCAGATAGAGCGACTGCGTGCCATATTTGAGGACCGGGGCGACGACATAAAGTTCACTCCCGTCATCTCTACAATCCATGAAGGATTTGTCGACCACGTGACCAAGGCATGTATATTCACCGACCATCAGATATTTGACCGATTCCACAAGTATAATCTGAAGAGCGACCGCTCCCGCTCGGGAAAACTTGCACTGTCGCTCAAGGAGCTTGGTCAGATAGAGGTCGGCGACTATGTGGTCCATGTCGACCACGGCGTGGGCCGTTTCGGCGGACTCATACGCACCGAGGTAAACGGTCGCATGCAGGAGATGATAAAACTCGTCTACCTCAACAACGACATTCTCCTGGTGAGCATCCACTCGCTGCACAAGCTTGCCAAGTACCGTGGCAAGGAGGGCGTGGAACCGCGCATCAACCGCCTCGGTTCGGGCGCGTGGGGCAAGATGAAGGAGCGCACCAAGAGCAAGCTGAAGGACATTGCTCGCGACCTCATCAAACTCTATGCCGCGCGAAAGGACGAAAAAGGATTTGCCTATTCACCCGACAGCTATCTGCAGCAGGAACTTGAAGCATCGTTCATCTATGAGGACACCCCCGACCAGCTGACGGCCACACAGGCGGTTAAAAACGACATGGAGTCGGCGCGGCCGATGGACCGCCTTATATGCGGCGATGTGGGATTCGGCAAAACGGAGATTGCAATACGCGCCGCCTTCAAGGCCGCGACCGACAACAAGCAGACAGCCGTCCTTGTACCCACTACGGTGCTCGCCTATCAGCACTTCAACACATTCAAGAATCGATTGAAAGAGTTTCCCGTGCGTGTCGACTATCTCTCGCGAGCTCGAAGTGCAAAGGAGGTGAAACAGATAAAGGCCGACCTTGCCGAAGGCAAAATCGACATTCTCATAGGCACTCACAAGCTCATTGGCAAGGACATCAAATTCAAAGACCTCGGACTGCTGATCGTCGACGAGGAGCAGAAGTTTGGTGTCGCCGTAAAGGAAAAGCTGAAGCAGATGAAGGTCAATGTCGACACACTCACCATGTCGGCCACCCCCATTCCGCGCACCCTGCAGTTCTCGCTGATGGGAGCCCGCGACCTGTCGGCCATAACCACTCCCCCCGCCAACCGTTACCCCATACTCACCTCGGTCAACGCTATAAACGACGACATAATGCTTGAAGCCGTCAACTTCGAGATGTCGCGCAACGGACAGGTGTTTATCGTCAACCACCGCATCGAGGGGCTATATGAACTGGAGGCTATGATAAACCGGCTCGTACCCGACGCACGCACAATCGTAGCCCACGGACAGATGCCGCCCGAGAAACTTGAGAAGGCCATAATCGACTTCGCCAACCACGACTACGATGTGCTCCTCGCGACTACTATAATCGAGTCGGGCATCGACATGCCCAATGTCAACACAATCGTCATCAACAACGCTCAGAACTTCGGATTGAGCGAGTTGCATCAGCTTCGCGGACGAGTGGGACGCAGCTCCCGCAAGGCTTTCTGCTATCTTCTTGTGCCGCCTCACATTCCGCTAAATCCCGTTGCGCGTCGACGGTTGCAGGCCATTGAGAGTTTCAGCGAACTTGGCAGCGGCATCCACATCGCCATGCAGGACCTCGACATAAGGGGTGCCGGAAACCTTCTCGGAGCCGAACAGTCGGGATTCATTGCCGACCTCGGTTATGAAACCTACCAGCGCATATTGAAGGAGGCCGTGCTTGAACTTAAAAACGAGGAGTTCTCCGACACTCTCACGCCCGACGACTCGAGCGACGGACAGGAATTTGTGGCCGACTGCGTGATCGAAAGCGACATGGAGCTGTTGCTTCCGCCCGAATATGTGCCTCAGGAGAGCGAACGCATAAGCCTCTACAAGGAGCTCGACGGCATAGAGCGCGAACTCGACCTTCAGCAATTCAAGCTTCATCTTGAGGACCGATTCGGCAAGATTCCCAAGGAAACAGCCGAACTGTTGCGCATCCCGCGTCTGCGTTACCTGGCCCGAAGGCTCGGAATCGAGAAAGTAGTGCTGAAACAGGGATCAATGTACATCTACTTTGTCGACGACAACAACAAGGCCTACTACCAGTCGCCTATGTTTGGCCGACTGCTCAACTTCCTGCAAGCTAATCCGCGACGCTGTCGCATACGCGAAAAAAACGGCCGTCGCAGTTTTGCGATAGCCGATGTGCCTACTGTCGAGGAAGCCGTAGCCCTGCTCAACAACGTGTTGTCGCTTGAAACCATATAACGGCTACTCCGATCCCGGTTCTATGTGACGGTCGTCAAATTCCGACTGGAATATCTTCGGGAAGTGCTTCTTGTTGTAACGCTGCACCATGTTGGTGACATAGACCGTGAATAACGGGAACATCATCATGCCCATGCCGGCGAGTATTACGGCGAGTATCTTTCCCACAACCGTAACGGGATATATGTTGCTTCCTATGGTCGTAGCATCCATGCACGCCCACCACAGCGCCGCTCCGTAATTGGGCACCATGTTGTTGACCGGTTGCTCCTTCTCAAGGAATATAAGGCTGGCGAAATATATTACCGACAGCAATATTACGATATATGACATCAACAGCGAGGAGATGCGGTTGGTCGTCATATAGCCTATCACTATCGACAATGCCAACGCTCCTCGTGCAAGAGGGATGAATCTTATAAAATATAGCTCCTGATGCGAGAAGCTTATATTGAACATCTCTATTATGTTAAGATAGGGTATCGACAGCAGAAAGAAAAACCAGTGTCGGCGCACATATTTCCACTTGTCGTCGGCAAGGGCAAGCTCCACAAAGAAGTCAATCATGAACACGACACACACCAGGAGCTGAAATCTCATGTAATTCCTGTTTTCAAGGAAGTTTACGTTGGTGAATGTGTCTATCGATATGTATACGATCAAAGCCAGCGACAACAGCAGCACTAACACATAGAGTGAAGTCCTTAATATTCGCTTATCCCTATCCGATATTCTCATAACAGTCATTATTAGTAACTATTATAACAAGCTCCGCCCCGGTTTTGATTATGACCGGGGCGGAGAAAATATCGTCATTTAATGCCGGTTCGACAATAAATATTAACGGCTCTTATGCTTATTCCGTTATTTCGTAGTCACGGGCAAGACCGCCTTCGCCTGTTTCCTTGTATATCGAAGGCAGGTCATGGCCGGTTTGCTTCATCACCTCGACCACGCGGTCAAATGACACCCGGTGCCCGCCGTCGGTAAATGCCGAATAGAGGTTTGCATCAAGCGCACGTGCGGCTGCGTAGGCGTTACGTTCGATGCACGGAATCTGGACAAGGCCGCACACAGGGTCGCATGTCATACCGAGATGATGCTCAAGACCCATCTCGGCCGCATACTCTATCTGAGCGGGACTGCCCCCAAACAGCTGATTGGCAGCCGCTGCCGCCATGGCGCATGCTACGCCCACTTCGCCCTGACAGCCCACCTCGGCGCCGGCTATCGACGCATTGTGCTTAACGATGTTGCCTATGAGTCCGGCTGTAGCAAGCGCACGGTATATACGCGCCTCCGAGAAGTCACGGCTCTTTTTAAGATGGTAAAGCACTGCCGGCACTACTCCGCACGATCCGCAGGTCGGTGCCGTCACGATCTCTCCTCCCGAAGCGTTCTCCTCCGACACCGCAAGGGCGTAGGAGAACACCAGTCCGCGTGACTGAAGATTGGATTTATAACCCGATGCGCGCACATAGTAGGTGGCTGCGCGTCGCGGAAGATGCAGCGGGCCGGGCAGCACACCTTCGCGGTCGAGGCCGCGCTCGACACTCTTGCACATGGTGTCCCACACCTTGGCAAGATAATCCCATATTTCAGGGCCTTCACACTCCTCTACATATTCCCAGTAGGAACGGCCTGTGCGCTGACACCAGTCGAGTATCTCGGTAAGGGTGTTCATGTGATACACATCATCGCTCGCTGTAGGAGTTTCTCCCTCTTCGGCAAGCTGTCCGCCTCCCACACTGAACACCGTCCAGTTGGAAGTAACGTTACCCTCGCTGTCAAGGGCTTCAAAAAGCATTCCGTTGGGATGGAACGGCAGGAATATCTGAGGCTGCCACACTATCTCCACCGGTGCGGTAGGACTTAATGTGTCGATTATGGCACGATCGGTCATGTGACCCTTTCCGGTAGCTGCAAGACTGCCGTAAAGCGTGACACGATATGTCGATGCTCCGGGATTGCGGGCGGCAAACTGTTGAGCGGCATAACGCGGGCCCATCGTGTGGCTGCTCGACGGTCCGGTTCCTATTCTATAAAGTTCTTTTATGCTCTTCATGACATTGTTATAGTTTTGGATGCGCAAAGGTACGCATTTTTTTCTTTCTTTGCGAATGTCGGTCACATTGTTATCGAAAAGGCCGCAATCAGCTATGCTGTGTCAACGTGGAGCTACGGCGAGCTTGCGTGTTGCCGAAGTTTCGCTGCCGCCGTCGGCACTGATTGTCACCTTGTAGATATAAAGGCCATGGGAAACGCGTCCGCCGCCGTTATCCGAAAGATTCCAAACGATAGGAGCCGTGACAAACATGTCGCTGCGCCCGTTCTGGCGTGTGCTCCACACCGTGCGTCCCGACAGGTCATATACCGTCAGCTTTACTTGTAACATCGCATCAGGTCGATTGTGGCGTATGTAAAACTTGACCATATCCACTGCCGGATTGGCATCGGTGTACAGCTCAACAATGTCGGGAGCAAGTCCCTTGACCACCTTGAACGAAACAGTCGACTCGGCCATATTGTTGGAGGTGTCCCACACCCGCAGCCTGAGAGTGTGACGACCGGGCGACAGTCCCGAAAGCGGATAGGCTATCGTTCCGCTGCGACCGCCGTCACTTCCCGGACTATAGTAGTGGGGAACATCGGGACATGCCTTGTTGCCGTCAAGCATCAGCGACATCTGGTGACCTATTCCTGCATTGGATATGTTGATGCCCACATTGTCGGTGACACGTGCAATGACCATGGGCGACTCGTTGACCGTCTGTCCGTCGACAAAATCCTCGCCATTCAGTCCGAACAACTCAATTACCGGGGGCTCCTCATCGGCAATCGCCGTTTCGTCATAACCGTAGACATAGAAGTCACGGTTCACCCCCGAAGCATCGCGGCCGTCGACCGACAGGGCCGTCATGCTCAATGCCGCATGACGGAAATTTGACGATATTTCACCCGGCATGGTCACGTTTATGCTGAAATGTCCGTTTACAACAGTGTCACGCCCCGTCCACAACCGGTCGCCCTGTTGCTCGAAAATCACCTGCTTTCCATCGTTGCGCCCCTCGGTGATGGTGCTGTATTCAGCGTCATATATGGTTGAATTGACAACTCCGTTAAACGATGACACAATGCGTCCTCGGCTATCGGTGATGCGTCCTTTCATAACGAGCTGCTGACGCCCTTTCACCGTCACTTGCGAATCGGGATGTACAGCCTGCCCCGCAATAGAGTCGAGCACCGCCCTGAAAGAGGCACCGGCAGGGCGTAACGCCGGATCGCCGAGCAGTACGTAACGCAGTTTGTTGACATCGCTCGGCGAGGTGAGTTCGTTCTTGGCACGGCGCATGACCTCACCCACGGGAAGCAGCTCGCCTGACTCGTCGCGTCGCGTCATCATCCTCGCCGTGGCAATCGTCAGGTCACGGTTATAGGTCATGTAGACAGGACGGGTGGCAGCCACCGCTCCTATTATTCCTCCGGGCTTCATGAACAGCAGTTCGGCACCCGACTGTCCGTCGGCATCCCATCGCAGGAAGTCACACGTAGCAGCAAAAAGCAGCGGCTGACGGCGCAGGTTCATGTCACGTATGTCATCGGCTGTAAGCAGCCCCTCACCAGTCCATGAGTAGGTTGTGGCGTGACCTACAAACCACCACCAGCAAGTACCCCTGCCAAGCAGCCTCATCATCCTGTCGTGAGCTTCCACGGCTACTTTGTCGACAAGCGGCGACGCATCCACATACACCTTGTGATAGAGCATCTCACGGCCGCCGTCGTCAGTCGACATCAATTGATTGTATATCCGCTCCATCTGCTCGGTATGCTCTCCGTTGTCACCGTCATCGGCTGTCATTACCATGTTTATCTTCCAATCGCTCTCGTCGTTGTCGCCGTTGATGTAGGCCGAAATCTTATCGACCGCCATGCGCGCCTCCGTGTCCGATGTGACGGGAATGCGCCCCACTGCTATACAGTGATAGTCACTTCCCGGATTCACGCCCGACCCGTCGAGCAGAAATGCGAGATAGTCCTCGGTGGTATAGGAAGTGTTGTCCGACGACCCGTCGACACTCTGCCACTGCGGAAGTATAGGATAGCCCGTCGCCTGAGCCGAGGCCGTTATGCGCCGGTGGTCATGATGTCCGCGCCCCAACATGAGCGCATACTTCAGCTTGCTCGGAGCAGACGCACTACCCCCTCCGCGATCCCACAGCATCTTAAGCATACGCCTGAAGGCATTGAAGTCAGGAGCTCCCGAGGCAAACTCATTGTAGACATCCTCGGCGGCCACCACAGCCACATCAAGGTTGTCTGACGAGTTACGGTGCAGGGCGGCAAGCGATTCGGCATAACTCGACCAACGCTTAGGGGTGAAAATCACCATATCGGGCACCGCCATGGCATGGAGGTCGCTGTTATATACCTCACCGGCGAGTACCGGCGACTTCATGTCGGCATCGGGATTCCATGCGACATATCGCCGCAATCCCCTGCTTGAGGCTGTCCACTTGGCCGTTCCATGCGACACAGCAGCGTCAACTTTCAAGAACCGACGCGCATCGGTCACATCCCATATACGCGTATCGTCACGCACGCCCTCAAGAATCAACGACAGTGACGAGTGGCTGAATGTCAGCACACCGTCGGTCATCGCCAGCCTGCGGTTATAGTTGACCGTTATGCGGTCGAGGCGCGCCAGTGCCGCCTGACCTTTGGTCGAGAAGTCGAGGCCGAGCGTCAGCACATCGCCATCAACGGTTATGTCATGCGACATTTCGGCTATGCGGTAGTGTTGGTGACTGTCATTGGGCCCCGCGGCAATCGAGGTGACGGGCGACACTCCCGACCCGTTGACGCTTAATGCCAATGTCGAAGCTCCCTTCACATTTTTCACTGCAAACCGGCAACCCGTCCACACGTTGTCATCTGACTTTCCTGTGAGATCAAATACAAATTCGGCACTCCGTTGAAACCGGAAATCCTCTCCGAGCATTTCATGTCCCGTGGCACCGGGCGACACCAGGTCGATTTCATGCGACAACACCTCGGTAAACGAAGTGACGCCGTTGACTGCTCCGGGAATCCCCGTCCTGCCGGGCTCAGCGGGTTCCGATTCTCCAAGGAAGTAATAGGCAGCATCGGTGTAGCCGTTCTTGTGCATGACATAACGCCCATTCGACACCGTAAGCCCCTCGGCTCCCCGCGCATAGAACACAAGACCGCGGGATGTAACCTCACACGGAGCTTGCGGAAGGTCGTCGATGTAATCCGACTCCAAAAGTGCGTCACCTGCCGGTTCGGCACCGTAACCGTAGACGCTCACGCGCGTCACATCGTGGAATCCCCACCGCTCAAGGTCGTCAAGGCTTATGCGATACATGCCCTCCGACATGACCTTCAACTTGACCCACCGGCCATGTGACAGCACCGAATGTCGGGCGTAACTGTCGGGCGCAAAAGCCCTTACCGCCGGCGCCGACAAAAGCGACACCGCGGCAAGCACGATCCGTAATACTATGTATATGCGCTCCGACATAAACGTTGCTATCACTAAAACGTAAATCATCGTCACTTATTGTCATCCCACATTCATGTCACGCTTGCAATGCGTTAACCCTATTTCACAATGTCAACCGATGAAAAAATAACATCGGATAGTTGTTGTTACGGAAAAAAGTCGTACCTTTGTGCCCGGGTAAGTCCTACACGACCAGCTCCCCGGGAACTCCGCCAGGCCTTGACCGGAGCAACGGTACCGGGCTGTAGCGGTGCGATGTAGTAAGCTTACCCTTTTTTTGTATCCCTTTCTAAACTCTTTTAACTATTGTGAATCAAACATCAATCATTTACAATGTGTTATATAGACAAGAAAGGGAACTCGACCGGGATATCAATCCCACTTCACTGTAAGCGGATGAAATCGCCGCTAATCGTAGTCCCCTGATGTATACAGCTAAGATAAAGGCGACCCCCGACGCGTGAGGTCGCCTTTCCTTTAAAATACATCACTACCCACAGCCTCCAATGGTAGAGAACTACACGGCATATTGCAATTACCTATTACTATATCATGTGATTATAAATAATTTTTTTATCTTTGCGGAAGAACTCAAACGATAAAAACTTTACGCATAAATAGATTTTTTATTTAACGATTATCATATTATCACAAAAATTTATATCACCATGAAATTAGACAATGTAAAAGCGATTTACAAATATGGCGACAAAATCTATGCAAGTATGTCATCAGGTGCCATATTATGTTTTATAGGTTCAAAACCTATACAGATTGGCGGAATCAAAGATTGTGAAGTAACACAACTTCGAGCAACTGACAAAGAGCTAATCGGTCTTGGGGAAATGGCCAAATACGATAATCCTGTAGTGCTAATATGCAAAACAACCGGAGAGGGCAAAACAGACGCCGGTTTATGCAATTTCACAACGATAATAGCGCCCGATTTGGCAGTGGATAATGACGGTATGCTATGCCGACGCAACAATGATAATTATTGGGAAGGAGTTATGGCTATGGGAATACTTGATAGTCGACCACTAACATTTGATTATATTAAAACAACAGATTCGGAATACTTAGCAATATCGCGTGATGGTACAATATATACATTAGACCCCAAGAATTTGCCAGAAATAGATACATTTCATTGGGATGGACATTTTATGCAAGAAGTACATCAGCAAATGAATAATGATAACAATGAAAATTCCAATAATGACGATGAAGATAACAAATCCGGTATTGTTGTTATAAATTATATTGACGATTTTGAACAGGATGAAGAAGAGGAAAAAGAAGAGAAAGCCATGTCTATTTTCAATAGCATCATTCCCCAAAATCTACCTATAACCGGACACCATCCTTTAGTTCAATTGAATTTTCTCAAACTTTATAATCGTGGAGAAGGAAAAGCTCCATTAGTAGTTACAGCAGGCCGCGATCATAGGTTCATGGTACATACATTTGATACTCACGAACAGCTTATAGACACTGATTGGATAGACCCATTCCCATATTGTGGCACAATATGCGGTAACAACGCATATATAGGATGCCGTGACGGATTAATTGTCGTAATGAATCTCGTCGACTTTACATGGACAATCGTTAATACGGGGCTTGATTTCGGATTCTATGAAGCAACATCCAATAAAGACAAAATCGCGTTTTCCACAACCGACAACTCAGTTATTATTCTAAATAATAGTACATTTTAAGTCCTTGATGCCATATCTGTAGAAAGCGGTATCCAAGCAATAGAGATGGCAGATTGCGGCCTATTTGTACTTGACCGCAACGAAACATTAACAATATATCAATAGCCTATTTGAAAATATCTCAGCCACTAACAAAACAGCAGTAATGCGTTTTATAAGAATTATACGAGTTTTCATAAGCTCTACATTTGCCGATATGCAGCGGGAACGCACTTTACTGCATAAACATGTACTTCCTATAATAAAAGATTATTGTAGGAAGTATGGTTGGGATTTTGAATTTGTAGATTTACGTTGGGGCATAACTGAAGAACAAGCTGATGAAAATCTAACATTACAAATATGCCTAAACGAGATTAAACTTTGTCAGGAAATATCACCCCGCCCAAATTTTCTAATACTTGCCGGAGAGAGATATGGGTGGATACCGGATACTGACCACATACCAATAGAACTATGGAATAATATCATCTCATTTAGCTCTGAAAAAGAACAACTGGCGTTAGAAACTGTTTACCGCCTTGACAATAATGCATTTCCACCGGAACTAAAGCTGAAATCAACAAAAGAAGTCAAAGCTATTGATCTAAACACTGCTCGAGAAGCCATACTGAAATACGGAGATATCAACAAAGAATTTAGACAACAATATTTACGCTCAGCCACTGAAAGTGAAATATATTTAGGCCTCTTAAATCAAGAAGAACTTAAATACAATGTAGGACTTTATAAACGCATTCTGAAGAATATTCCGTACGATAAACTATCTTTATTTAAAGATGGAAACAATAGACAGACAGAACTCGTAAGACAACTAGAAAAATTTTTACCAGCAACAAATTGTATCGAAACAACAATAGAATTCAATGAGTACAGCAATGGTGCTTTTGACAATAAGTTCTGTCAAGATGTCAGTGAACTTCTATTACAATTGGTAGACCGTGAAATTCAAGAACACAAGGGTCTTGATTCCCATATGGAAGAGCTACTAATACAACGTAAAGAAAGCGAAAAATATGCACGAAACTATCCTCTACTATCGGGAGCGAGCTCAGATGTATTGAAAACATCCCTACAACACTATCGCATAACTGTAATTCATGGCAGCGAAGCTCACGACTCAGGAGCTTTACTATCAAGAGTCGGACTCGATACATCAGAAGCAATTATAAGACATGCCGGGATAAGTGCAATGTCTTCCTCCGGGAAAATGATATTATGTTCAATATACCGTGAAATAACAGAGAAGAATATAGCACCAGATATAAGTGACGAGGAGCTATTTTCAAAAATGAGGACAGGTTTATCTGTTAATAGTAACAAATCCCTCATCATATTAATAAGCAATGTTGACAAATTAGAGCCAGATGACATTCTATTCACATTATCATGGCTTCCAAATATAAATGTTGCTCCGAAATTAAAAATTGTTCTGGCAGGAGAAGACAAAAAAGTAAAGAACTTAGCATTCCGTAAAGATACGGTTTACATAGATCTATTGCCAGCCAAAGTTGATGACATTCATAAAGCAATAAGAAAAAGATTGTCAGAAACAGGACGCAGAATAACCGAAACACAAGAAGTTTCATTAGCTCGCCTGTTGGGAAATGCCCACACTCCATTGCCACAAATTTTTGAAGTAATAACTAACCGATGTATTGATTTAAAGTCATGGGATAACATTCCGGAATTAATAAATTCAGGAGAAGAACTTATTAAACGATTTTGGAGAGAACTTACTGATCCACGTTCAGGAGATCCGTTATTTGCACAATTATCCTTGGGTCTGCTTATTTTCATAAAAGGAGGCATTACAGATGAAGAACTACTTCAAATTGTCGCTCTTGATGACGAGCTATATAATAGACTAAACGACAACTACGGACATAGAATCGTATCCTCGGAAAGAAAGATACCGATTGCATTATGGTCTAATCTCTATTTTCGTTTATCTCCGCTATTAGTTAGCGGCACAGTAGGAACTGGGATGTACAATACTTTACGAGGAACTATTGTGGCATCATCCTTAGCCGATTACTTAGGCGAAAGTATACATTCACGAGTTCTTGACCTTTCTTTAAAATATTTCAATGATGAAAAAAGGAAAAACAGCAATCACGCTCTCGATCTATTGCCTTGGTTATTTGCTGAAAATAATCAAAATGAACAAATTGTAGAGCTATTACTCGATAACAGCTTCTGTAATTTAAAGATTGCTTCTGGCAAAATTGACGGACTCGCTTCAGATATTGATATTGCATTAAAAATACCTAATGCATACAATCATGACGAACTTCTCTTAAGAAAGTCATTTCTCTCTTCAGAGAGAGCCACGCTATGCACTTACTGCCGTATAGCGCCACGCACATTTTCTCGGGAACTTGACAAATACCGGACAAATTGCAAAATATCAATCGGAGATTATAAGGTTAGTCGGAGGCGTCTTATGAGACAAAAATACAACAGAGTGTGTACTGCTGGAGGTGGCAAATTACTCATTGCAATTAACGAAGAACCCGTAATATACTGCTATGTCTATGATTTATATAGTATGAAACTTATTGCTGGAACAGAATTGGCGATGCTGGAAGTTACAGACTATCCGAGAGCTAAACCATTCTTCTCTAAAGTAACGGAAGCAACAATATCGTTAGATGGACGCTTTATCGGCATGCTATGTGATCCTGGATTAGTTATAAAATGGGAGATTGGCACCAGTGAACCGGAATTATTCAAAATAAGAGGAGAGGATGGATACGAAGCACATATTAAATCTCCGGTTTTCATTGGAGAAAAATTATTCTATTATATGTCACAACATTGGGAAGAAAAAGAACAAATAATGCATGACGGAACTTGCTTTTTCACCGATGAAACTTTATGGCAATATGAAAACCTATTCTCTAATGGAACTGATGAAACACTTTTAGCAATAAACAATTATGGAATGCACCACTGTTTTAATATAAAAGAAGGGAGTTCTACTTTCTCGGAAATAGAGAACAAAGGAGAACTACACGGAGAGTGGAAACTTATTGCATTTGACCCATTCAGTTGGAATATATATGTTAGACATGAAGATAAGAGCAATCCTATCGGCTCCCTTAATCTTATCTCGAATACATTATCTAATAAAATGTTAGGGACAGAATTAGAAAGCTTTTGTTTTTCCGGTTGGGCCTCCGAAAATAAGAAACTACTCGCTGTAATTACAATCTCATCTGAAATAGTATTTTTTAATTTAGACAACGGGATGGAAATTGGACGTATTTCCGGAGTGGATGCCATTATGCCTAAAGTAATATATCTATCTGATAAATCTTTTCTTACCATAGGCAATGATGTACAGCTCTGGGAAATTAATACATAACTAATTTTTGCCCTATCTCTTCAATTACTTATGCATAATTAAACAATCGCGGGGCTGTAAGCATTATTCTTTTATCCCGGTGCGACAGTATTCTAAGAGGAGGGATGAAGAGTCATGTGACTGTCGCACCGGATGCTTGACAATTTATGTTGATATCAAACTTATGGATACTCTTACAAAACTATCGTTCCGACCCGTCACAATCGACGCTGTTCCGGCATTAAGGGAGATTCTCCGAAAGGCCGAAAGCCGCACCTGTGACTACACCATAGCCGGATTGCTGATGTGGAGCGACTATTTCCACTATCAATACGACATAGTCGACAACACACTTTTCATAAAAGGCGTGTCGGAGAACGACACAGCCGTTCCTGCATTCTCGATGCCGATAGGCGACATGGCACTGCGTGACGCAATATCGCTTGTTTTCGACTACTGCCGTCACCACAACTTGCCCGTTCAATTTTCGGCCGTACCCGAGGACCGGCTGTCGGACTTCTACTGCCTTGGCCCGTGCCGCATAGAGGAGTTGACCGACTGGGCCGACTACCTCTACAACGCAGCCGACCTCGCTACCCTTCAGGGTAACAAATACAGCAAAAAGCGCAATCACGTAAACCGGTTCATCGCCGACAATCCCGACTATGACTACCGTCCGCTCACCATCGACAACATCGAGGCGGTGAAGGAGTTCTACCATCGCACGACACTGCAGCCCGATGCCTCGCAGGAGCTCGCCGATGCCGAACGCGAACAGGTGTTCAACGTTCTCGACAACTATCAGCGGTTTCCCTTTGAGGGCGCTGTGTTATCGACCCACCGGCACGGCATCGTGGCATTCACCATAGGCGAGATAATAGGCGACACGCTCTATGTACACATCGAGAAGATGAACCACACCATACCGGGTGCGGGTGAAACGATCAACAAGCTGTTTGCCGCCGACATGACGACCCGTCACGGCGTCAATTACATAAACCGCGAAGAGGATGTAGGCGACGAGGGGCTGCGCAAGGCCAAATTGTCATATCATCCCGTAATGTTGCTCAAAAAGTACAATCTGTCAATCGAGAACCCGAAAGCATAGGTGGAGTTACAAAAGTTTTTATTAACTTTACGTTATAACTCTTCACCTATAGCGTCATGAAACTACAACTTCCTCCACGGCTTGACGGGTCACGCGACACCATCGTCGCCGACAACAGGCGAATCATCGTTATCGGAGCCAACGGAGCCGGAAAAACGCGCTTCACCGAGCGCTTCATCTCCGAGCTCGACTCCCCGGTCTTCAGGCTTTCGGCCTTGAAGGCTCTATATCGTTGTGACACGCCCGACAATCTCCCCGGCTCGATCGATTCACGTTACGTGGAGGCCACATCGCAGTCATCGTTCATCCGAAGCGACAACGCCACCCAGTTTGAACGGCTCACCACCCTGATGCTCTACGATGAAGTGCTAAACCTTATCGCCCACAAGGTCACAAACGCCGACAGCAAGCCCGTGCCGCTGCCCGAGAGTCACCTCGACCGCGTGATAAAGGCTTGGCAGGAGGTATTCCCCGAAAACAAGGTGTTGCGTGAAGGCGGCAAGCTGCTCTTCAGACGCAACAACGACGCAGCCGAAGCCTACTCCTCACTTAAACTTTCCGACGGCGAAAAGGCCGTACTCTACTACTTCGGAGCGTTACAATACGCCCCCGAGAAGGCCGTCATATTTGTCGACAGCCCGGGAATGTTCCTTCACCCCTCAATCACAGGTTTCATCTGGGATAAAGTCGAGTCGATGCGCCCCGACTGCACATTTGTCTACACCACCCACGATGTCGAATTCCTGTCGGCACAGCGTGGCAACGCCATTATATGGGTGCGGGGATATGACGCAGCAAAACAGACATGGGACTATGCAGTTCTGCCTCCCAACTCCTCAATAAGCGAAGACCTCTATGCCACCCTCGTGGGCGCACGCAAGCCGGTGCTCTTCATCGAAGGTGACGCTACCCACTCCATCGACGCAAAGCTCTATCCGCTGGTGTTCACCGACTATACGGTAAAGTCGCTCGGCAGCTGCAACAAGGTCATCGAGGCGACACGCACGTTCAACGACCTGAACGCATTCCACCACCTCGACAGTCACGGAATAGTCGACCGCGACCGCCGCGACGCCCAAGAGGTGAAGTATCTGCGTGACAAAAAAATTTTCGTACCCGATGTGGCCGAAATCGAAAACATATTGATGCTCGAAGGGGTGATTCGCACTGTAGCACGCCGTCACCACCGCAACGAGAACCGGGTATTTGAGCATGTCAAGAAATCGATTCTCGGACAGTTTAAGCACGACATACGCCAGCAGGCCCTGCTGCACACTCGACATCGCGTAAAACGAATCATGGAGTATCGCATCGACGGTCGCTTCCCCAACATCAACAAGCTGGAGGAGCACATGGCCAATCTCGTCAACGAAATTAACCCGAGAGCAATGTACGAGAACTTCTGTAAGGAATTTCACCGTTACGTGGTCAACGGCGACTACCAGTCGGTGCTTCGCGTCTACAACCAGAAGTCGATGCTCCCCGGATCGAATGTCGCCGCACTGTGCGGACTCAACAACAAGGACAGTTACATTAACGATATAATAAAAATACTAAAAGAGAACGGACGCGACGCCGAATGTATAAGACGCGCCATAGTGCACTGTTTCGGAATCGATGAAACCGAGGCTTCGGCTCCGCGACCCGACATAAGTGCCATCAATGATGATTAAGTGCTGGATTGAAGCCATGAGGCTGCGCACGCTTCCCGTGTCGGTAGCCGGAGTGGTGCTTGCAATAGGATACAATCAACTCGACGGAAACTTCAAGCCGCTGCCTGCGGCGTTGTGCCTGATTTTTGCCGTACTTGCGCAGATAGCGTCAAACTTCGCCAACGAATACTATGACTACCGTGACGGACTCGACCGCGCAGGCCGCGACGGGCCCCGGCGAGGAGTGACCGAGGGCGACATAACGCCGCGTGCGATGAAAACAGCCACATTCGCCACTCTCGCGCTGGCTTGCGCCGTAGGGTGCTCGCTGATACACTGGGGAGGATGGTGGATGCTGCCCGCAGGCATACTGATTGCCTTGGGCGTAATGGCCTACTCAACCGGCCCCTACCCGCTGTCGCGTCACGGCTGGGGCGAAGTGGCGGTAGTGTTCTACTTCGGCATAATTCCTGTCAATCTCACCTACTACGTTCAATCGGGCACATTCACCGCCGAAGTTCTTGCCGGATCGGTGGCACTGGGCCTCATGATCGCCAATGTGCTCATCGTAAACAACTACCGTGACATCGACGACGACCGCGCCGTGGGCAAGCTCACTCTTGCCGTCAAGATGGGGCGCCCGTTCATGGCCACGCTATACCTGCTCAACGGCCTGATTGCCGTAGCGCTGATGTGGAAAGCCTTCACCAACATGCACGCCATTGCCTACGTGTACATCGTGCTTCACCTCATATTATGGAAGCGACTCACCCGTGTTACGGGCAAGTCGCTTAATCCTTTGCTTGGAATGACTGCGATGCTTATACTGCTCTATGCATCGGCATTCGCAATCGTGGCTACAATACAGTGACCGGGGTTATTTCAGCATTGTCGCTCACCACAGCCTTTATAAGCTCGCCGTCGGGCCTGTAGTAGATGTCGGTGTCGCTGTTTCCGACCTTTTCCACCTCTATTACATAGAAGCTGTCGTTGGCTCTTTCGTAACTCTCGATGTCGTCGATAGTCCATGTTCCATACTCGCTCTCGGCAAAAGCCTTCGACACCTCGCCGGGAATGAAGAACAGATCCTTTCCACAATCGATATTTGTCATACTCCACTTTGCCGATGAATCAAACCACACTTCATAGTCACGGAAATCCTTTGTGAAATCGGCTACAAGATATGCGCCCTTGTTTTCCCATTCCACATTTGCAGCTTCAGGAAACTTGGCAGCCAATGCCTCTACATAAGCCTGAGGGACTTTGGAGGCTGCAACATCATTGTCATCGTCATCATCGCTGCACGACGACAGCATGAACACCCCACACAATGCCAACATCATCAAAAATAGCTTGTTTTTCATAACTTTGAAATTAAATGTTTTCATTATTCTATTCAGATAATATAACACATTGGAATCCTAAAAGTTAACCATATAAGCATTTTTAACCCGATGGGGCATGAACATATACAAGTGAAGCTCACCGAACTGACGGCGAGCTTCACAGCGTTTTTTATAAACAGGATTTGATTACTTCTTGAAGAATCGGTTGTAAAGACCCTCAAAGCCCTGACCGTGACGAGCCTCGTCCTTAGCCATTTCATGAACGGTGTCATGGATAGCATCGTGACCGAGTTCCTTGGCACGCTTTGCGATGCGCATCTTGTCGGCATTGGCACCTGCCTCGGCAGCCATACGCTTTTCAAGGTTGGTCTTGGTATCCCATACCATCTCACCGAGAAGTTCGGCAAACTTTGCAGCGTGCTCAGCTTCCTCAAAAGCGTAACGCTTGAAAGCCTCGGCTACTTCGGGATAACCCTCGCGGTCGGCCTGACGCGACATTGCAAGATACATACCCACCTCGGTACACTCGCCGTTGAAGTGAGCGGTAAGGTCCTTGATCATCTCGTCGTCCGAACCCTTTGCTGCACCGATTTCATGCTCGGTTACAAACTGAAGAAGAGCGGTTTCGTCGAGTTCCTTGAACTTGCTGCGGGGAGCGCCGCACTGGGGGCACTTTTCAGGAGCTTCATTACCTTCATGAACATAACCGCAAACGGTACAAATAAATTTCTTTTTCATTTCTTTTGGTTATTAAATAATTATACGAAAAAATTTAAGTTCAATTCAATTTTGCATAACAGTCGCTGCAAAGGCCCCGGTAGCACACATCAACACGCTCTACGTGGAAGCCGCCCCGGCAATCATCGCCCGACAACGCTCCGCCAAGTTCCATATCCATTATCGCTCCGCATGAGCGGCAATAGGTGTGGGCGTGGGGATGCTCTATGAAATCAAAGTGAGCGTTACGCGAGTCGGGAGTCAGCATCGTCACTCCGCAATCGGCTGCCACAAGGCAGTTCAGAGTGTTATAGACGGTGGTCAATGACAATGACGGCATGTCATGCACCAGGGCCTCATGTATCTTCTCGACCGTTGGGTGAACCGGATTCTCCATGAGATAGCGCAATATGGCGATGCGCTGGGCCGAAGGTCTTACCCCCTTGGCCTTCAGATAATCGCTCAGTTGTGCCGTCGTCATCATTTTCATTGCAGTCAATACTGTTTTGTAATCATTACAAAGTTATAATTATTATTTGAAACATGCAAGTGTTTTACTTAATTTTTTTCATGTAACGGCACGATTTTTTTCTCGCGCACAAAAAAAGACATGGCCGTCAGCGATAGACAGCCATGTCGACATATAATCTGTAGTGTTGGATATACTATTTCAATATTCCGTGCTTCTTGAACACCTTCTGGATCTTCTCAAGGGCGGTAGTTACCTGATCCTTGGTGTGAGTGGCCATGAGGCTGAAGCGTATCAGCGTATCCTGGGGAGCCACTGCAGGCGAAACCACGGGGTTGACAAATATGCCCTCCTCGAGAAGGTCGCGAGTGATGGCAAATGTCTTGTAGTTGTCGCGGATGAAGAGCGGAATGATGGGAGTCGAGGTGTTGCCTATCTCGCAGCCCATGTTGCGGAATCCGTCAAGCGCATAGTGGGTGAGCTCCCAAAGCTGCTCCTGAAGCTGAGGCTCCTGCTGCATGATTTCAAGCGCGGCCATAGCTGCGGCAGTCGATGCGGGAGTTATGCTGGCTGTGAATATATAGGAACGTGAATGGTGACGCAGATAGTTGGTGATCGACTTGTCGCAGGCGATAAATCCGCCGAGCGATGCAAATGACTTGCTGAATGTTCCCATGATGAGATCCACATCCTTGGAAACTCCGAAATGATTGCATGTTCCGCGACCTCCGCGGCCGAACACTCCGATACCGTGAGCCTCGTCGACCATCACGCTTGCATCATACTTCTTGGCAAGACGCACTATTTCAGGAAGATTGGCTACATCGCCCTCCATCGAGAAAACGCCGTCGGTGACTATAAGCTTTACCTTTGAGGGATCGCACTTCTTCAACTGGTTTTCAAGCGACTCCATGTCATTGTGCTTGTACTTCAACGACTGAGAGAACGACAATCGACGGCCCTCGATGATGGAAGCGTGGTCCTGCTCATCCCAGAGGATGTAATCCTCACGGCCTGTCAATGTGGAAACGACACCGAGATTCACACCGAATCCGGTTGAATAGATCATAGCGTCTTCCTTTCCAACGTATTCAGCAAGCTTTGCCTCCAACTCCTTGTGGATGTCAAGCGTACCGTTCAAGAACGGCGAACCGGCACATCCCGTGCCGTACTTCTTAATTGCAGCAATGGCCGCTTCCTTGATTTTGGGATGGTTCACGAGGCCGCTGTAGCAATTGGAGCCAAACATCAGCACCTTGCGGCCATTGATTATAACCTCAGGGTCCTGTTCGCTCGATATTTCTCTAAAATAAGGATAAATGCCCGCAGCCTTAGCTTTCTGCGGTTCCTGATACTTGTCCAGTTTAGCTTGTAATAGCTTCATAGTCTATGTGTAAGTAAGCGTTTTGTGACTGACTTCTGCCTAAATGGCACTTCTTACCAAAATGCAGGCTGCAAAGATAGCCATTTTTCGCTAATAAATGTCACATTTACACTTTTTTTCTTCTATTATTCTTGTTTTATCGCATCATGAGGCACTGCATGAGCCGGCTCTTCGAGTCCGTCATGATTCTTGCTGGGCTTCATCTTCAGCTTTACCATGTCAAATCCCTGGCCATAGACTCCGTTGACATTGGCCTGAGTGATGAATGCATCCTTGTCGATCGACTTGACGATGCGGAATATGGTTACCGACTCTATCTTGCGACACATGACAATGAGCATCTTAACCTCATGCTTGGTGTACCAGCCCATTCCCGAGAGCACGGTGCAGCCTCGACGGGCCTCATTGTTTATGGCCGTGGCTATCTCCTCCCAGTAACGCGATATGATGGTGAACTGGACGGCCTGACGGTTGGTGTTTATCACCTGGTCGGTCATGAACGATGCAAGGAATGTGACCACAAGACCGTAGACCACCTTGTCAATCTGATGAAAGAGGAAGAAGCTCGACGATATGATCAAGAAATCGCAATATATCATCATGCGGCCTATCGACACGTTGCTGCGCTTCGACACCATCGCGGCCACGATGTCGGTGCCGCCCGTGCTGCCGTTATGGGTGAATGCCAATCCGATGCCCACTCCGCAAAGGACACCGCCGATGATGATGTTCATAAACGTTTGCTGGGCAATGAGCGGTTCGGGAAAAAGAGGCTGCATTATACCTATGAGAAGGTTCAGCACCGTGGCGCCGAACACTGTGCGCACCACAAACTGACGGCCTACGATTTTATAGGCGATTGCGAGCAACAGCAGGTTGCATACATAGGAGGTGATGGCCACAGGAATGTCGGTAAGGAAATATACGAGTGAACCCACTCCGACAAGACCGCCGATAACGACCTTTTCAGGGAGAACAAAAGCAGTGAACCCGAATGCGTAGATGCACAAACCCAGGACAATAAATACATAGTCCTTGGACGACAGCCAGATGTTGCGTGATAATTTTGGCATAGAGATACCGATTAACTGTTGATTAAAATTCCCAATTTTGAAGTGCAAAATTAACCCAACAATTTAAACTTTACAAACATTTCGCCACAATAATTCAGTATCGGTTCCACCCTCCGGGCAACCGTCGGCCACTCCTTACAAAAAGAGGTCGCCGGATTCCCGAAACCCGGGAAACCGGCGACTTTATGCAACACGTTTCAGTCAACTGACAGTATTATCAATAACCGAATATGTCATCGGTCGTGAGGACAACCACCTTGCCAAGCTTGCCGAGAGCGTCAAGGTCGATGTCGTCGATATTGGCGAGGATGCAGTAGTTGTAGGTGCGTCCTGCTATGTCGGCTTTCTGGAAATCGGTGAGATTCTCAAGTGTGAGTGAGGGAAGAGCCTCAAATATGCGGCGGCGCACATCGGTTGTTTCGCCAAGGTCCTGAGCGTTTATGTAGGACCATGCAACCATGTCCTTGATTTCGCGTTCGGTGCGCAAGCGGGCGTCAAGACCCTCCTTGGCAAGCGCGAATGCGGGTGCACTCTGCGGCATGTTGTTGATAATCTCGTCAAATGCGTTTATAGCGTCGAAGAGCTTGTCATTCTGTGTACCTATAGAGGTTATATAAACGTAGGGCTGGTCGAGATAAGAGGGCGACGACAAGTAAGCGCCTGCCGAGTAGGCAAGACTGCGGCTCTCGCGCATCTCCTGGAACACGATCGAGTTCATGCTGCCTCCGAAATACTCGTTGTAGAGGGTTACTACAGGCTCAATCGACGGATTGTACTTCTCGCCGTTGTTGGAGTACTGCATCATCTTCAGCTGCTTGGAGTCGTAGGGAGCCACATAGATGATAGGCTCGGTGGTTTCTCTCATCTTAAGGCGGGGAACATTGGGAACATCCTTCAACGCAGCCGGAGTCTTGTGTTCGCGGTCAACGAGCGATGTCAGTTCGGTTTCGCTGTAGGGGCCGTAGTAGATTATGCGGTGCTTGTAGGAATTGAGGTCGCGTATAGCCTCGGTGAGCTTGGCCGGGTCGAGATTGAGAAGTTCATCGTTGGTGAGATTGAGCTTCTTGGCGGCATCACCATAGATCATGTAGGACTGCAGCGCACGCTGGTTGGCGCTTTCGCTGCTCTTGTTGTTGTCGCGTGACTTCAATATGCGGCTCACGAGTCCGTTATAAGCCTCGGTGTCGACAACAGCCTCGTTCATCAGCTTCTCGACAAGAGCCACGGCCTGGGGCATGTTCTCGCTAAGTCCGTTGATGCGCACATAGAGGCGGTCGGTGTTGGGGCTGATATAGAAAGTGCATCCGAGTCGGTAGAGCTCATTCTTTATCTGTTCGGCGGTCATGTCCTTGGTGCCGAGCAGGTCGAGATACTGAGCGGCAGTACCCAACAGACGGTTGTGACGGTTACCCATTTCAAACACATAGGTGAGGTCAAACAATCCGTTGGTTTCATTCTTCTTGTAAAGCACCGGAATGTTGCTCTTCTTTGTATTGAAGATAGTGAGGTCCTTGTTGTAGTCGAGGAACACCGGCTCGATGGGCTTCACATTGCTCGACTGAATCTCCTTGAGGAAGTCGCTCGACATCTCACGGTTCATCACGATGGGAGTGAGCGCGGGCTTCGACATCTTAAGCTCGGTGGTGTCCTTGCCCTGACGCTTGTAGACGATGGCATAGTTGTTGTCGCCGAGATACTTGTTGGCAAAGTCCACGATATCCTTCTTGGTGAGCTTTGACTGACGGTCGATCGACGCTACATCGTCGGCCCAGTCCGTACCGTTGACAAATGAGTCGAGGAACATGCTCACACGATTGTCATTGCTCTCGATGCTGCTCTGAACATTGCGCTTATAGTTGTTGATCGTAGCTTCGATAAGGCTTTCGTCAAATTCGCCCTTGCGCAGCTTGTCGATTTCGGCGAGAAGCAGGTCGCGCACCTCGTCAAGTGTCTGGCCCTCCTTGGGAGCGCCGATGAGCATGAATGCGGTGCGGTCGGCCATGTTGTACATTCCGGCACCGGCGGCAAGCGCCTTATGCTGCTGGTTTATGTCAATGTCGATCAATCCGGCATCGCCCTGGTTGCTCAATATAGAACTGAGAATGTCGAGCACCTCAACCTCACGGCTTCCGGCTCCGGGGAAAGGCCATCCGATAAACAGCATTTCCGATTCGTTACCCATAACATCGCCCTTGATGGGAGTCGTGATGGGTGCCTCCTCCTTGAACTTCAACACGGGCAGATTGGGATTGGGCTTCAGGTTGCCGAAGTACTTGGTGATGATGTCGACCATGTTGTCGGGGTCGAAATCACCGCTCACGCATATTGCCATGTTGTTGGGCACATACCACTGCGAGTGATAGTTCTTGACATTGGTGATCGAGGGATTCTTAAGATGCTCCTGAGTTCCGAGCACTGTCTGAGTTCCGTAGGGATGGTTGGGGAAGAGCAGCGAGAGCATCTTCTCGTAAGCCTTGCGGGAGTCGCTGGTAAGAGAGCGGTTCTTCTCCTCATAGATTGTTTCAAGCTCGGTGTGGAATCCGCGCAGCACCGGATGCTCGAAGCGGTCGGCCTGGATGCGCGCCCAGTTCTCGATTTGATTAGAGGGGATGTCCTCGGTGTAGCAGGTTACATCGTAGGAGGTGAATGCGTTGGTTCCCGATGCACCGATGGCGGCCATAAGCTTGTCATACTCATTGGGAATAGCTATCTTGGAAGCCTCGTAGCTCACGCTGTCGATGCGGTGATAGAGCGCGGCACGCTCGGCCTCGTCGGTAGTCTTGCGGTACACCTCAAAGAGTCGCTCTATCTCATCGAGTAGAGGCTCCTCGGCCTTGTAATCCGATGTTCCGAAATTCTGAGTGCCTTTAAACATCAGATGCTCGAAGTAGTGAGCAAGTCCGGTGGTTTCGGCGGGGTCGTTCTTTCCACCCACGCGCACTGCTATATACGTTTGTATACGCGGCTGATCCTTGTTTACGGTCATGTAAATCTTAAGACCGTTGGGTAGTGTGTAGAGTTTGGCTTTCAGCGGGTCGTTGGGTACAGTCCTGTACTCATACTTCGCTGCATGGATTGAAAACGCCGTCATCGACAGCATCACAATCGCGAGAATGTAATTGATGATTGATTTCATAATAATAATTATGATTTGTGATAAATTTTTGCAAAAATAACTCTAATTGTTCAATTGTCAACCTTTCAGCTGAGGAAAATCAATTTGTGTGTCAAATTTCTACGAATTTGCGGCAATTATCCATGTTATCCGTATTGTTTGTCTATTTGTATATTTATCAGCCCGCGATATTGTATTATTCAATCTTATTAAGTAATTTTACACTATCAATTATTAAATTATACTTCCAATATTATGACTAAAACCATTTCCCGTCTATTTGCAGCGCTTCTGCTTATAGGAATATCAGTATCATCGCAAGCCCAGACCCTCATCGACTACGGTGTACCCGCCAAGCTGTTTCAGGTAGGTGTGAGAGCGGGCTTCAACACCTCCAACCTCACCACCAACTATGATGACGCATTTCAAGACATCAAGTGGAACCACAACCAATGGAAAGGCGGCTTCTCAGCCGGAATGGTTGTCGACATAAATCTGCGCAATTTCTTCTCGATTCAGCCCGGAATATTCTTGGACACCCGTAAAAGCACCTATCACTATCTTGTCAATTCCGACAATGTGCTGAAGGCTATCGACGGCCAGCTTACCGGCAATTATATCAGAATACCCATCCTCGCATCATTGCGACTGGGTGTGGCCGAGCTCGCTCAGGTACAGATCGACTTCGGTCCCTACTTTGCATGGGGATTCGGCGGCGCCAACAAATACACCGTCTACGGCACATCCGACACCGAGCCTACAGCTCCGCAGGTAATAGGTCGCGACTTCAAGAGCGACTGCTTCGGCGACAAAGGAATGGTGCAGACCTACGACTGGGGACTGAAGATGGGACTCGGTGTTCTCGTCATGCAGCACTACTACATCGGTGCGCACTACCACTTCAGCTGCCGCAACGTTTTGCGCGAGCTGCCTCAAACCGAGAAACACCCCGACGGTCACAACAAAGCATGGACATTCACCCTCGGCTACAACTTCTAAACAACAGCACATCTTTTAGCTGCATATCCACGAAAAAGCCCTTCACACTCCGAAGGGCTTTTTCCGTTATCCACAAATCCCGAACTCTCGCCCGGCCTACAGGAAACCGGACCTTATACATAATAAATCAGTAAATATCTCACCCTAATACCTCAATATTAATGATTTTTACTAAATTTGTACAAACTGAATTTTTAAATCGTAAATTAATCCATGGGCAAAGACATATTCATAAGTTACAGTCGAAAAGATTCTGAAACAGCCAATCGTATATGCAAAGCCCTTGACCGTGCAAAAATATCCTATTTTATAGATTGGCAAGGTATTGGCGGAGCCATGGAATTTCCGGAGATATTAGCTAATGCAATAATCGACTGCAAACTTTTCCTGTTCCTTGCAAGCAACAACTCTTATGAATCCAAGTTTACAAAAAGCGAAATAACATTCGCATTCAACGAAAAGCCTAAAAACACAATCCTTCCATATATTATTGACGACTCTAAATTACCGCCGGCTATGCGGCTTGTATTCTCCAACATAACGTGGCGTAATATAAACGAACATCCAATTGACACAATACTAATCAACGATCTATTATCGCTGCTAAAGGACCAAAATCCTCCAAAAGAGAAGAAAGTCAACAAGCCTGAAACCAAAACAATAGAGTCAGGAATAGAACTGTACAATAGTCGTCGTTTCGTAGAAGCATTGCCATTACTTGAAGTTGCGGCCAACCAAAACGATGCGAAATCACAATACTGCCTTGCAGTAATATATGCCGACGGTTATGGAGTAAAAAAAGATTTATCAAAAGCACTGAAATGGTTTAGGAAATCAGCTGACCAAAACTATGACAAAGCCCTGTTTCGCATGGCTAAGTTCTATCAAAGCGGAGATATAGTTCCTCAGGATGACAAGGCTGCATTTAATCTCTTTTTAAAAGCAGCTAAACAAGGACATTTTCTATCGGCCTACAATTTAGGCCTTATATATGAAAAAGGATTAGGAGTTTTTTAAAATGAGAATACGGCTACACATTGGTATGAACAGGCAGCATCAAAAGGATACTACAAAGCCCAGGATGAAATGGGATATAGATGCTTAAAAGGCATCGGAATAACAAAGGATTATAACAAAGCATTAGAATGGTTCCGCAAAGCATCCCTACAAAACTGTTGCTCAGCAAAAAACAATATAGGATTCATGTATTTTAAAGGGTTCGGAGTCAAGCAAGACTATTCCACTGCGATTTGGTGGTTCCGACAATCGGCAATGCAGAATTACAGCTCTGCACAATATAATCTCGGATACATGTATCAATATGGATTAGGGGTTAAGCAAGATATCGATACTGCAATAAAATGGTACACTAAAGCCGCCGATCAAGGGTATGAGCAAGCGACCGACAAACTAAAGGAATTAAAAAAGCAATAGTCAGCTTAATACGCGTGCAGCGAGGGCAGGAGGTTGACGCCGAAGTAGGTCATTATCACGGTCAGGAATGCCAGAATCAGGTAGATATGGAAGTTGAGCGGAGTGCGCAACTTGGCAATCGAAGTGTGAAGCGGCACCGCATAGACCAAGAATGTAATCAATGCCCATGTTTCCTTCGGGTCCCATCCCCAATATCGCCCCCATGACACATTGGCCCACACTGCACCGGCGAATATTCCGATGCCGAGCAGCACCACTCCCGGATAGAGCAGCACCGTACTCATCGCCATCAGCCGCTCACGCTCACGCTTCATAGCGAGAGCCACAATGCCGTTGAGCATCGTGAACGAAAGCAGCGCATAGGCTATCATCACCAATGTCACGTGCAGGCTCAGCCAAGGCGACGACAGCACAGGCAACAGCGGCGTTATCGTCGGATTCGACTCGCCGAGCCACGCCACAAGTCCGGCAAAACCGGCAAGCAGCATGCCCGACGGCAATGCAAACTCATTTCGCCGGTAAATAACACAGGTCAGCACAAGAACTGCCAACGACAGGAACTGCATGGTTTCGTAACCGTCGGCAAGCGGAATCGAGCCCGACACATACCATCGCATGGCGTAATTCAACGCCTGAAGCGACAGCGAAACATAGAGTGCCGCGACAAGCAGCCTGCGACAACGCCACTTCATGGCAAACGCTAAAAAAGCAATCACGGCCATCGACAGTGTGAACATGAAGAAAATCCGTTCAAGCGGCAATCGGTTATACGCAATCTCCACCGCGACCTTGGCCCGTGACAACGGAGCCACATCATCGCCACGCGGCACTATCAGCTCATCGGAGGTAAGCATCAGCACCAGCCCCACCTTTTCGTCCACTTCAAGTATGTCACGGTCAAGTCCGCGGTCGGTGCCTTTATACATCGCCTCCAGCCTGTAACGACCCTCATCGTCAAAGAGGTCGGTCATTCGCGCCATGCCACCCTCGATGCCGAGCCTGCTACACAATTCGTCGCTCTCTATCGATATTATGGGCTGGTGTTGCCACTCCTCGGGATATAACAGCCATGAGGCTACGACCTGCTCGACCGACAGCCCCCTATAGGATGCGCTGCCCGACAGCTTCGTCACGAAGTCACGCGCAAGAGTGTTGAATGGAGCCACCCTGCCATTGTAGATGACCTGCCGTGACGCAAGCGAATCGCCCTGCTCGCGGGTAATTCCCTTTATCGAGGAGGCATCGGCCACATTGTAGCACAACAACAGCATCGCGACAACGCTCAATCCGCGCAACAATGTCATGAACCGCCCTTTATGCCACAACATCAGCATCAAGCCGCCCACGGCAAGCAACATGTATCCGGCATAGCTTATGCCCGTGCCCCACGGATCATGGTTCACAGTAAGCAGTGTGCCGCCCCGTCCATCGTAGGACGACTGGTAGAAACGATAACCGTCACGTTCAAGTATATTGTTCATCGATATGCGGCAAGGCTCGCCGTCGACACGGATGAAGCTGACATAATCCTTCGGAGCCACGCCGCCGGGATAATATTCCACATGGAAGCTGTCGAGCCGCAATGTCACAGACAGCTGCGACACTCCTCCCGATTCAAGATTAAACGACGACACCTCATCGCCCGGCGACATTGTCACGTAACCCTTCTCGCCTGAAACGTAGGTCACCAGCCCGCCCGCAAGCATCAGCACAAACGACGAGTGCAACAGAAACGACGGCAACCGGTGCCACATGCCGGTCATCACCATGCCCGCGACGAGCGTAACGCCCCACAATGCAAGCAACGTGACAAACCACACCGACGAGTAGACCGACGGCGACATGAATGTGGTGACGGCCAACACCGCCGTCGTAACGATGTAGACCGTTATCGCGACACGCTTAAAAACGCGCATAACACTCATTGTGACATGGCTTGACCGCCATACACTCCATCTCGACAAGCCAGCCGGGACGGCACACCGGAGCAAGAACTATCACATGCGGAATGTCGGGGAAACGTTCACGGAACATCGAATTGACCACGGCATAGTCCGACAGGTCGCGAAGATAGACGATGATGTAGCCAACATTTCCCCACGAGCAACCGGCCTCGTCAAGAAGAGCGTGAACATTGTCCCACATTCTCATTGTCTGACGCCTTATGTCGCCCGGATACATGATTTTGCCTTCATTGTTGATGCTGGCCGTACCCGAAACGAGCACATGACGGCGGTCGCCGTAGTCGATGTAGGCGCCACGTTCAAACGACACACCGTATTCATAGGTGGGATTGATATAGTCGGGAGCGTAGAGATAGCCGTGCTGACCGTCACGCAATCCGTCGACGGCATAAGTGTCCATCGTCACCGTCACACGTGGGTCGGCATGTCGTCCACATATTCCGGTACTTGCTATGAAGTGTGTGTCACGGGTTAGCTCGTTGGTTGCAAACACCTCATTGCGCCCCTTCACGACACCTGAATAGTTCACATCGACATTCTGGACAAAAAACCACGTGCGCATGCAGTTGCGGGCCAGTGTGCAGCCCTCGTCCTCAAGCCTCAGGGCGTAATCGCACAACAATGCGCGTGTGGCCACCTCCGACTGAAGGTCGGGCGCACAGGCGTTTCCCTGCCAGAAGTGACGGTAATCACCGTGCGTCACCTCAAAAAGTCCGTTATACAGGTTTTTCACCGTCACATCATCCTGGAAGTACACCCAAAGTGCAATCTTTGTGCCGTCAAGTGGCGACTGCTCGATTACCGAAACGGCACATTCGCTCTCGGCCGGTATCTCACACGCCTGATTGGCGGCATCGCTCAGGAAGTAACGCTTGAACACCGGACGCACATCACGGCCGAGCGTAGCCGACAGCTCGTCGTAAGCTTGAAGCACGCCGTCAAGCTGCTCGCTGAAGGTTGTGCCCGGAATCAGGCATCGGAACATGGCGTGATACTCGGCAACACCCTCCGCAGGCTTGAATGCGGCAAGCGTCACATCAACGCTTCCGCTGCCGAGTGTGACATGACTGTACTCCATTGCGTTGTTATTCTCTATTGTAACGTGACTGTATTTTGTTATGTTATTCTGCTCCATTGTTAATCCAGTTTTTAATGAATTCGACCGATGTTACATCGAGCAAAGCCGAGTGATCGAAGCTCCATCCGCAAGTCATGTCGGTTGACACAACCCCGTAGAGGATGCTTTCATCGGCATTGCCTGGTAATACACGCACGGCATCTCCGACAACAGTCGAAGGGATGTCGACAAGCGACTCGCGGCTGCGGCCGCCGGTGAGGTAGAGCCCGGCCGCTGCATGGTTGCTGCCACCGTGACACTGTACACACGAGGCGTCAAACACTCCGGCCTGCAGTGCGCTGTAGACGCTGACATCCATGCGTCCTACCGGCAATCTCACCGTGTCATCGTCCGATATTGTCGACACCGAGGCAAATGTCACCACACGGCGGCGAAGACGATTGATGACACACAGCTCAAGCGATGTAACGCTCTCCCCTATGCCCGACATAACCACCGTTACAGCGGCTCCGTCGGCCGACTGAGGCACCGATTTCGTGATAACGGCGTAATCGCTGTCGTCAAACCCGGCCACGACAAGGCTGTAGCCTCCCGCGTTCCACCGGCCGGTTCCCGAAAGCTCTCCGGTAAGCTTCAGCACGAGTCCGTTTTCGGGCTTCAGCTCGGCGCTGCCGTAAACCGGTCCGTCATCACATGATGCCAAAAACATCAAAAATCCGACTACAGTTACAAAAATAGTAAAAATAGCTCGATTCATCATCAGAATGTATATTGAATCATCACTGTACCCGAGTGCATGGCCAGTCCAAGGTTGTCATTGTCACGGTCGAGCTGGCTGTCATGACCCACACGACCCATGTACTGATACATGGCCTGCAGCTTCAGATTGCACCCCTTGAAAAAATAATTTATTCCCGCCGCAGGCATGTTCAGCAAGCCTCCGCGGTCGAGCCCGTTACGGTCCATGAGGTCGTAACGCAACGCACCCTGCAGCCTGTCGGTGATGAAGTAACCTCCCTGGATGTAACCTCCCGTGTAGCTGTAGGAGTCATGAATCTTCTGTCGCTTGGTGAAGCCCACACGCATGTAGTAAAGCTCGGCACCGATATACATTCGTCCTTTAAGCCAGGCAAACTCGGCCCCTGCACGAAAGTCGTTGGTGCTTTCGTTTTCACTCTCGACATTGAGCGACGCCGACACGCCTATGAGCATCCTGTCGAGATCGAGCTGACGCGGATTGCCCTGTGTCGCAGGCATAACGCCTTTTGGCTGGAAAGTGAAGCGGCAGGCATAGAGCAGCGACGGTATGTGCCAGTCGTCGCTGAATGTCTTGGTGGCGCTGTTGATGGCCGACCCCGTGCCGTTGAATATTCCGGCCTGATAGCCCCATCGGTCGCGTATCATGCCGTGAACCTCGACTCCGAGATCAAATCCCGTACCTATCTTAGGAGCTACCGCGTTCAGCGAGTGTGGCATTATGACCGGTGTAGTGAGCGATGACGGCAGCGAAGGCATCAGCGTTTCGCCCAGAGTCGTGAGAATCGCATGTGAAAAGGGGGTCTTGAATTTACCCACACGCACCGCCACCTCATCGCGAAGCTTCACATCGGCCCATGCCTGTTGAAGCAGGTTGCCCCCGCTTGCCGCTGCATTTATCGACAGGTTGTAGGTGACTATTCCGAAAGCCTTGCCGGTAAATCCAAGTACGGCATAGGGTATTGCAAATCCGCTGTTGGCCACATTGTCCTGATTGTAGGCGGCATCAAGCCCCTCGTCGTCATAGTAGTTGTAATTGGCCGAGGTCTGCACAAGCAGATAGGGCTTGAACACAAAGTCGCCGCTGTTGCTGCTCCATGTAAAGCCGTCGCGACCGGCAAGTGACACGACCCCGTTTTCAGTATCGGCGTCATATTGCGCCGATGCCGTCGCGTGCAGCATCAGCATAATCGACATTATCGCAAAAATCTTTTTCATATACTTGCATTTAATTGATTGTCAGTGACATCTAAAGCGATTCCAGAAACTTCACAAGCGCGTCGCGCCGCTCTTTAGTCATCGCCTTGAAAAGATTACGTGACGCTTCGCCTTCACCGCCGTGCCACATTATTGCCTCAACGAAGTTGCGCGCACGGCCGTCGTGCAGGAAGCAGGTGTGTCCGTTCACCTTCTCCTGAAGCCCGATTCCCCACAACGGGGTTGTGCGCCACTCATTGCCACGGGCAAGGCCCGACACATAGTTGTCATTAAGTCCCACTCCCATTATCTCCGAGCCCATGTCGTGAAGCAGGAAGTCGGAGTAGGGATGTATCGTCTGGTTGCCGAGCCACGGCAGCTGTGTTCCGTTGAGCAGCACCGACCCGCGAGGCCTCGTGTGCAGCGTAGTCACGTGACACAAATGACACTTGGCCTCATAGAACATGCGCTCCCCCATCTTCACCTCGGGATCATTGACATTGCGCCTGGCCGGCACGCCAAGCGACTGCATGTAGAGGTCGACATTCTCCATATCCTCGGTCGACACGTCAAGCTTGTCATAGAGTAGCCCCATCATCGACCCTTGGTTAATCTGAATCTGCCCTTCACATATCTCTTCGGGGTATCGGCTGTTGGTGACACCCATGTCGCTTGAAAATCCAAGCTCCACCGTGAGGTCGGCATGCTGGGCCTTGTTGCCCGACACGCCCAACGACAACACCCCTCGCTCGGTCACGTAGTTGCATCGGCCGCTTATGCCGTATTCGGGATAGTTGCTGCGTGAGGCAAGCGCCTCTATCTCGACGGGATCGAGCGACATAATCTGTCCCATCCCCACGTGACGCAGTGGAATGCGCACCGTGCAAAACAGGTCGTCAGGGTCTATCTCGTCGGCATACCAGTCGGTAATCGTGTAGGAGGGACAAGCGAGTTCATAGGTTTCACCGTCGGGAAAACTTCCCGATTCGTAACGCCACTCAACCTTCAGCTTGCCCTCGGCACTGACTCCGTATATTGCCTGATCGTGAATCACGCGCCCGTAATCCTTGAAAAACGCTCCGTTTTTGCGCGTGACATAGACGAGCATCGCCGAGAATCCGTAAGGGCCCGAACCGCCGTCGCTCCACAGTGCCGGCTTGGTGCGTCCGGCATTGCCATGGCAGCTTCCGCACGAATATCCGGCATAGACAGGGCCAAGGCCGCCTCCATAGTCGTTGCTGCTCGTGCGCATGTCGTCGTAGAGCCTGTCGCCTCGCGTGAAGCGGCTCGCCAATGCTCCGGTCACCCACTCGGCCTCGCTGTCGTAGGCTTTTGACGAGTTCATGAATATGGTAGAGGTGCCCGCCGAGAGAGCATAGCCTTCGGGAACCTCGATGTCGAGCACATCGAGCCCCTCGTCGTCACACGACATGAGGGCCAGCGCAACGACGAGTGCCGATATACTCTTTATTATAAACAGTCGGTTCATGTCAGGTGTCACTCCTTGATTCGGCGCGGTTGTCCGTCCTTGAAGAGCAGAAACTCAAGAGTGTGAAATCCGCGCAGGTTCTGAGCTGCCTCTATCACATCGTCACTGTCGCCGTCGCTCCAGTCAAGGTTGTCGAAGCTGCCGGTGTTCAGGTTCTGCACTATTGCATTCTGGTCGAGAGGCCAGCTGTCCATGTTGGGGTCAAGGCCGAGTTGGTCCACGGGGCCGAACAGGAATGCCTCGCTCTTCTCCCACGGCTCACGCGCTTCAAGCCATGCGTCACAAGCCGACTCAAATGCGGCATCCGACGGATTTCGGGCAAGTCGATTCACTGCGTCACGCAATGCATTGTTACATGACACAAGGTTACGGTAGGTAGGCACAACCACTTCGTCGACATAACTCTCCACGATTGCGTCAAGCATCTCGTCATTGCCCGACATGGAGTTAAGCGCACGCTTCAGGTCGTTGCTAAGTAACGCTTCGAGTGAGGCACATGACTCCATCGCGACATTGGCCTCAGAGCTGTTTATGTGATTGCGGAAGGGCTGAGGTATGGCCTGTATGTCGTCGGCCGCCTTTTGTATCGCGGCCTTCAAGCGTGCATCGAAGTCGGGATCGGCCTCGGCTATGAGTGCCGACATCGAGTGCGTGTTCACCGTTCCGTCAAGCGAGCCGTAGTAGGAGTTGCGTATTGAGCGGATATTGTTGGTGTAGTCGTCACGCGAGTGCCAGCTGTACCACGACTCCACGGCATATAACGCCTCCTCGGTGCGTCCGGCCATGTAGAGATTGTAAGGGTCGCCGATTTTAGCGGTACCCACCTCATTGGCTATGTCGGCACAACCGTCGACAATCTGCTCCAGGCAATTCAACGCGCTCTGATAGGCTCCTTTGGAGTGATTCTTGAATGTCGCCGCAAAAGGTTCGTCCCCATTATAGCTCACCGTCCATGCGTCGCAAAGGCTTTGAGCGTCATCGCTAAGCAGGAGGGCTACATTGATCATGTAATTGTGCCAGCTCTTGGAGTTGGCCGAAGTGTAGTCTATATCCTTGGCATTGACTGTGTCATCGCCGGGATTGTCGGGCTGATTGTCGCTTCCGCATGATGTAAGGCCCAGTGTCAGGGCTACGGCAAAGGCCGTTGTGATTGATGTTCTCTTCATCTTGGGTTATTGTTTTTGTTATTGATTATTGTAGTTACTATCGGCTTATGAACCACCCTATGTAGGCGATTCCGATTGAAAATTCATTCTCGCTGTTGTACTCTCCGCGACCAAACACACGCGAAGTCCCTATCCGGCGTGTCGTATAGTCGGCCTTCACGACGAGGCCCGGCAATGCAAACCAGTTTAATCCGGCACTCCACTTGCTCACTTCAAGACGCTTGTCGGGGGTGCGGGGCTGCTCCACCCTCTGCTGGGGATTGTAATACTCATACTGCACAAAAGGATAGATGACAGGACACTGCCTGATGCCCGAAACAGAGGCTAAATTGACTCCGACTTCGGCACTGTAGGCGAGTGCATTCTTGGCTACAGGCGTGAGCCGGCTATAGGGCGATGCGTTGGATAGCTTACCGTTGACATCGTTTACGGCCGCACTGTTTCCGAGATGGCCGTAAAGCACGTTGGCCCGTGCCGTGACATAGCGGTTGCGGTACTGTGCATCCCACGACACCAGCGTGAGCGGAATACGCCCGTAGCTCTTATAGGTCTGCGACTTGTCGGAGTTGGCTCCCGTGTTTCGGCAGTAGTAGGCCGAAACTCCGGTGCGCAATCCGGGCACACCCCGGTAATCAATGCGCACGACATAGCCCGGCGATGTGAAATTGTCGTTTTCAAAGAATCCCTGCTTACCGCCGGCGATCCACTCATTGCGGTCAAAGCCGTTGGCATTAAGTGCGGCCACAGCCATAACCTCATAGTCCAATCGGCCGTAGCCACGCCCCAACGAGCCAAACAGCGACAATCCCGTTTCATGCCATGTCGAAGGCAGGAGTGTTGTTTCACCCTCGGGGCGCTCGGTGCCGAAGAAGTTGATAGGCTCATGGTGGGCATTGGTAAGCCCCACAGGCACTATCTGATGTCCTACACGCACATTCAGCCCGCGGGATATGACGCGCGTTATATGAAACTGCTCAAGAGCCACCTCGCCGCCCTTCTCTATCTCGGTTTCATACTCACCGTTTTCGGTGTTCTCAATTTCATAAGCCGAGCCGGTGCCGCCCGATTCAAACTCGATTTCAGCGCCAAGTACCCACTTGGGATTGAATTTGTAGTCAAGCGCAAGGACAAATCGCGGAATCGATATCGTATTGCGGTTTTCGCGTGTCGCGCCATCCTTCTGAAAGCGGTTTATACCATAATCCTTGAACGATGCCACAATTTCACCGTAACCGCCAAAGCGGAACTTGTCGTAACTGTCGACTGCGGTTGAATCCTGCGCATAACCCGATGCGCAACCTGCTGCAACGGTCAGGGCCAAGAGTGAATTTCGCACTATGTACATACTCATTTTTGGTTAATTTTTGTTTATGCAAAATTAGTTTTACCCTCTAACCCGCTAAATACTCAAAAATGATGAAATTCACCCGTTATTTAGAATCATTCTAACTAAATGTGATTAACCTCCTCGATTTCACGCATCTGATTTCACCGCGATTCATCTACACCACCCTGCCCCGCAACTTTTACACAAGCGCCCGTTAAACCTTTTTTACTGATTGAAGTCATAACTTAATTAACCTAATTTTAAGCCGATGAAATTATCAACCCTCTCCCTGCCGCTGATTGCGATTATGCTCGCGTCATGCCAACCCAAGGAAATACCGACAGTCTACGACCGCGAGAACACTGCCGACAACTATCCCGCAATCGAGATGCCGGGACTGCAGCAGCTTCCCGAAATAGCCACCCTGCCCGACCCGTTTGCATGGGCCGACGGTAGCGGACGCTCAACCCGATTCGATGACTGGGCGCGCCACCGCTCCGAAATAATCCAGCAGCTCTACCACTACGAAATAGGCGAAAAGCCGGTAGTGAGCCGCGACAGCATCGAGGCATTCATGGACAATGATACCCTGCGCGTGACCGTGCACAACGGAGGCGAAACCCTCAACCTCTCGGCCACTATAAAATATCCCGAAGGCGACGGGCCCTTCCCGGCCATGATAGGCGTGGGATTCCCCTACGGATCGCTGCCTCCGCAGATATTCGAGAGCCGCAACATTGCCGGTATAGCATTCAACTTCACGCAGGTGATGTCGCACACCCAGAAACGCGGCACCGAGCCCATCAACCGCATATACCCCGACATGATACAAATAGGAGCCTACAGCGCATGGCCCTGGGGTGTGAGCCGAATTATCGACGGACTTGAGATCGTGGGCGAGCAATCGCGCATCGACTTGAAACACCTTGGCATAACCGGATGCTCGTTTGCCGGAAAGATGGCGTTATTCTCAGGAGCGCTTGACGAGCGCATAGCCCTCACAATAGCACAGGAGCCCGGAGGCGGCGGAGTCGACGCCTGGAGAGTGTCGGAAACTCTCGGCAACGTGGAAACACTCGGACGCACCAACTACTCATGGTTCCTTGAAAGCATGGCACAGTTTGCCGAAGAGAATGTGTCGCGACTCCCCATCGACCACCACCAGGTGGCTGCGCTCATAGCACCCCGAGCCTTGCTCGTGCTTGGAAACACCGATTTCGAGTGGCTCGCCGACGAGTCAAACTATGTGTCAAGCCGTGCAGCGCGCGAAGTGTGGCGCACATTCGGCATCGAGGAGCGCATGGGATTCTCAATCGAAGGCAACCACGGCCACTGCCAGCTTCCCGAGAGCCAGTATCCAGAGGTTGAGGCATTTGTCGACCGATTCCTGCTCGACAAGCCCGAAATCGACACCAACATCACCCGCGCCGACATGTTCAGCGAGGTCGACTACATGAAATGGATGCCCTGGGCCGAGAAATAACAGCCTAACAACCACCGCAAAACTCTAAGTCAGCAAAATTTTACAATCCCCGAATCGCAAGATTTCGGGGATTTTTGTGTAAGTTTGTACTGACTATGATATTAAGACATCTTTCAATCACCAATTTCAAGAATTTCGAGGAGGCACGGCTGGAGTTTTCACCCAAGGTCAACTGCTTCCTCGGCAACAACGGCATGGGCAAGAGCAACCTGCTCGACGCCGTCTACTACCTCAGCTTCTGCAAAAGCTTCACCGGGATGACCGACTCCATGGTCATGCGGCGAGGCGAGGACTTTGCCATACTCAAAGGCAACTATCTGCGCCGGGGAGCCGAAGAGGAACTTGTGCTGGGTATGTCGCGAGGCAAGCGCAAGTCGCTGAAGCGCGGAGGCAAAGAGTATGACCGGCTGTCAAGTCACATAGGAGCGTTTCCGCTCGTAATAGCGGCTCCTATCGACATCGACCTCATAAGAGGTGCCGGCGACGAACGCCGTCGACTCATGGACATGGTGATTTCACAGAGCGACCCTGTATATCTCGACAACCTGCTCCGCTACAACCGCGCACTCGAGCAGCGCAACCGCCTGTTGCGCGACCACTCGGTCGATCACAATCTTTACATGGCCGTCGAGCTGCAAATGGACATGGCCGCAACCTACCTGCACAACGCACGTTCACGATGGGTCGAAACCCTGACCGAGATATTCAACACCTTCTACCACGCCATAGCCGGCGAGGGCGAGAACGTGACACTCCGATACATAAGCACGCTCTCATCGCCGGGGACATCAATGACATCGCTCCTCGACAGCGCACGCCGTCATGACGAAATTGTGGGACACACCTCGGTGGGGCCTCACCGCGACGACATCGAAATGCTGATCGACGACATGCCCATGCGTCGCGCAGGCTCGCAGGGTCAGTGCAAAACCTACTCGCTTGCACTGCGCCTCGCGCAATATGAATTTCTGAGAAGCTCGTGCGGAATGATGCCGCTGCTGCTGCTCGACGACATTTTCGACAAGCTCGATGCAACAAGGGTGGAGCGCATAATGGAACTTGTGACGCAAAGCGACTTCGGACAGATATTCATAACCGACACCAACCGCACCCATCTCGACGACATAATGTCACGCACCACGGGCGACTACAAGCTGTGGCTCGTAAGTCACGGAACCGTTGAACCGATTAACAATCATGAAACGCACTGAACCCAAACTACTCAACGACATCATAAACGAGGCGTTGCGCAACGACGGACTTGAAACCCGATTCCGCGAACAACGCGCCGCCTATCTGTGGCAGGAGGTCGTGGGTCCCGGCATCAACCGATACACCACACGCCGCTATGTCGACCGTGGCGTGATGCACGTTTACATCAGCTCGGCCTCGCTGAAAAACGAGCTGTCCTATCACCGCAGCCGGCTCGTGCAGCTGCTCAACGAGGCTGTTGGAGCCGATGTAATAACCTCCATCGAACTACATTGACACAGCCATTGACTTAAAATAACTTAAATCTAATGTAGATACGTAAACGGATTGCACACACCGAAAGTTATTACTAAGAGTGCCTCCCAACTAATCGAAGGCACTCGGAATAACAACTGAGTCTTTCCGAATATGCGTATCAAATCGATTTCATTTTACCTGATTACAGGCCTGTTGCTTGCTCCGTCGGCGATGAATGCCGACGACTTCAAGCCGCTCAGGGTACTTAATGATTCACTTCCCGAGCAGTGGACTTATAACGAGAACTTCAGTCAGGAGCTGCCATCCGACGACCGATGGTGGAGTTACTTTGAGGATCCCGTGCTCGACTCGCTCATCACAGCAGGCGAAAACAACAACTACAACATACTCATGGCCGCCCGGCGCATCGAGGTGGCACGCCAGTCGCTCAACTCGATACGTGCCGGCTACTTCCCGACATTCAATCTGAGCGGAGGCTGGACCAAGTCACGCAACTCGGGTGCGCTCGGCAGCGTGATGACACGCGCAAGCACGGTCGACTACTTTTCGCTCGGCATAGACATGAGCTGGGAGATAGACATATTCGGACGAATAGCCACAAAAGCCAAGGGTGCCAAAGCATCCTACAACGCCACCCGAGCCGAATATGCCGCCGTGATGACCTCACTGTGCAGCAACATAGCCAAGACCTACATAACGCTGCGCATGTGGCAGGCCGAACTGCTTGTGGCTCAGGAGCACATAGCCTCGCAGGAAAAGATATTGAAGATGACCGAGGCGCGGCATGAAGCGGGACTCTGCTCCATGCTCGATGTGACACAGGCCAGGATTGTGTTCTACTCGACCCAGGCTACGCTTCCGCAGCTGAAATCGTCGATTCACACCACCATCAACGCTCTCGCACTGCTGCTCGGCGAATACCCCGAAGCCTTGAACGAACGACTGTCGGCAACTGCCCCCTTGCCATCCTACCACCACATCGTCACCGCCGGAATTCCGATGGAGCTGCTGCGCCGACGCCCCGACATTGTCGAGGCCGAGTATCAGCTCGCAGCATCGGCCGCTCAGCTCGGAATCGCCAAGAAAGAGTTTCTGCCTACGCTCACGCTCAACGGCTCGATAGGCACTTCGGCCCACCGGATAGGCGACATGTTCAAAAACGACAGCTTCACCTACGCTATAGCCCCCACCCTGTCGTGGACCATATTCGACGGACTCGCACGCAACTACAACATGGCCTCGGCACGTGCCTCGATGGAAATCGAGATGGACAACTACAATCTCACCGTGATGACCGCCGTCGAGGAGGTCGACAACGCCATGTCGACCTATCTTGCCACTCTCGACAACATCGAGATGCTGAAAAAGGTGATCGAGCAGAGCCGCAAGTCGCTTGAGCTGTCGGTCGACCTCTACAAGAGCGACCTCTCGGCTTTCAGCAACGTGGTCGACGCACAGATGAGCCTGCTCGAAAACCAGAACTCGCTTGTGGCGGCACAAGGCAAGGCTCTCACCTCGCTCGTGGCCCTCTATCAGGCGCTCGGCGGCGGATGGGACATAACACAACTTTGAATTATAAAAAAACAAACACCCTATAGCAATGAAACAATCGACTCTCCTGCGCTTAACATTGCCGGGACTGGCAATGATTACTCTCGCCGCATGCAGCCACAAGAGCCCGGCTCATCAGGAAGGCGGTGAAATGGCCGTCGAAGTAGCGATGCCCGTAACCGATTCAATAACAATCTACAAGACCTATCCCGGATACATCTCGGCCAACGCATCGGCCGCCGTGGTGGGACGCGTCAACGGAACTCTGCTTACAAGAACCTACGACGGCGGTTCGCTCGTCAAGAAAGGACAGGTACTCTTCACGATCGAGCCCACCAAATATCGCGACGCCGTGCAGCAGGCATCAGCCGCACTGCAAACGGCTAAGAGCGAATATGAATACGCTTCCAATCAGTACGCGGCCATGAAGAAGGCGCTCGAAAGCGATGCCGTGTCGCAGATGGATGTGATACACGCCCAAAGTTCGATGGAGCAGGCCGAAGCGGCTATCAAGCAGGCACAGGCTTCATTGAGCACGGCTCAGACCAATCTCGGCTACTGCACCGTAAGAGCCCCGATAACAGGACACATAACCACATCGACAGTCGACCCGGGGTCGTTCATAAGCGGTGAAGGCGCTCCGTTCACCCTCGCACAGATATATGACGATTCAAAGGTCGTGATAATATTCCAGATTGAGGACACACAGTATCAGCGCATGCTCAACTCACGCGGAACCAGTGACGAGTCCTCCTATCGTCACGTGCCGCTGACATTCACCGACACGCTTCCCCACTCCTATACCGCCGACCTCTTCTACACCGCCCCCACAATCGACAAGAGCACAGGTACTCTCGAGTTGAAGGCGCAGGTCGACAATCCCTACGGCGAACTCCGCGACGGAATGTATGTGACGGTACACCTGCCCTACGACACCGACCCCAAGGCCATACTCGTGAGGGACGCTTCGATAGGCACCGATCAGCTCGGCAAGTACCTTTATGTGGTCAACGACTCCGACAAGGTGATCTATACGCCTATCAAGGTGGGCGATCTCTACAACGACACCCTGCGAGTGGTCACCGAAGGCATCACGCCGCAGTCGCGCTACGTGACATCGGCACTGCTGAAGGTGCGCAACGGTATGCCGGTCAACCCGGTGATAAAGTAAACGTAATGCCTCAACCGTCATGTTTTCAAAATTTTTCATAGACCGACCGATTTTCGCCACGGTGCTTGCCGTTCTAATGGTGCTGGCGGGATTGCTCACTGTGTCATCGCTCCCGGTGGCGCAGTACCCCGACATAACGCCGCCCACGGTAAGCGTGATGGCCTCCTATCCGGGAGCCAATGCCGAAACCGTGGCTCGCACAATCGGCGTTCCTATCGAGGAACAGATCAACGGAGTGGAAAACATGCTCTACATGAGCTCCAACTCCGGTTCCGACGGCAGCTACTCGCTGACCGTGACATTTGAGCAGGGTACCGACATCGACCAGGCCGCTATCGACGTGCAGAACCGACTGAACCAGGCCGAGCCTACACTGCCGGCCGCAGTGAAGCAGCAGGGCATAACGGTCAACAAGGAGTCGACCAACATCGTGCTGTTCTGCGCCCTCGAAGGCGACAGCACCGGTAAGTATGACGCTCTCTACCTCACCAACTACGCCAACATCAACCTTGTCAACGAGCTCTCGCGCGTCAAGGGCGTGGGTGGCGTTCAGGCTTTCGGCGGAGGCAACTACAGCATGCGTGTATGGCTCGATCCCGAACTGATGCGTGCCCGCGGACTCACTCCGGGCGATGTGCTTTCGGCAATCCAGTCACAGAACATGGAGGTGTCGGCAGGTGATGTGGGCGCAGCCCCGACGGCCGGAGCCGATGCGTTCCAGTTCACGCTCGTTTCCCAGGGCCGACTGCAGAGCCCCGAGGAGTTCGGCAACATCATAATACGCTCCGACGGCGACGGACTGCTGCGTCTGCGCGATGTGGCACGTGTCGACCTCGGAAGCATCAGCTACGCGGCTACGACTCTTGTATCGGGCAAGGAGGCCGCACTGCTCGGAATCAAACAGCTCCCCGGTGCCAACGCGCTCGATGTGTCGAAGGCCGCCAAGAAGGAGCTTGACAGGCTCAGCCAATACTTCCCGCCGGGCGTGAAGTACTCGGTGATCGAGGATACATCGCAGTTTGTCACAGCCTCAATCGAGGAGGTTGCAGTGACATTCGTCGAAACTACACTCATCGTGATGATTGTGATTCTCATATTCCTTCAGAACTGGCGCGCGGTGATAATACCCATGCTCACCATTCCGGTGTCACTCATCGCCACATTCGCAGTCATGAAGCTCATGGGATTCACCATAAACACGCTTACGCTCTTCGGCCTCGTGCTCGCCATTGCGATTGTGGTCGACGATGCGATAGTCGTGGTCGAGGACTGCTCGCGTCTTGTCGATGAAGGCAAGCTTTCAAGGCGACAGTCGGCCGAGAAGGCGATGAACGAGCTGACCGGCCCGGTGATCGGCGAGGTGCTCGTGCTGCTCTCGGTATTCATCCCTACGGCCTTCGTAAGCGGAATCACGGGACAGCTCTACAAGCAATTTGCGCTCACCATAGCCGTGTCGACGGCATTCTCGGGATTCAACGCGCTCACGCTCACCCCGGCTCTTTGCGCCCTCTTCCTCACGCCACGCAACAAGAACACCAAGAATGTCATCTACAAGGTATTCAACAAGGGATATAACGCCGTCGAGGCATTCTACAAGCGAGTGGTGGGCCATGCGCTCAACCATGCCAAGCTCGCCATACTTGCATTTGTCATAATAGCCGTGATAGGAATCATTGCATTCCTGAAATGGCCTACATCCTACATCCCGCAGGAGGACCAGGGCTACTTCATGTCGTCGATCCAGCTGCCGCAGGGAGCTTCGCTCGAACGTACCGAGAAGGTGGTCAACAGCCTCTCCGACGAGATACGCCGCCGATTGCCCGAAGTGTCGGATGTCATGGCGATATCGGGATTCTCGTTCCTCGGCGGTGGCGCGTCGTCCAACATGGGTTCGCTCGTCGTTGTGCTGAAGCCGTGGAAGGAGCGCAAGTCCAAGAGCCAAAGCGTGTTTGCGATGATCGACAGCGTGCGCAACATCGCCGACAGCTATCAGGAGGCGATAGTGTTCTCGGTAAATCCGCCCACGATTCCCGGACTGGGTATGTCGTCGGGTCTTGAGATGCAGCTTCTCGACATAAACAACCTGGGCGCAGCCGAGATGATGAAGGCTATAGCAAGCATTCAGGAAGCGGCCAAGGATGAGCCCCGCATCAGCTCTATCACTACGATGTATCAGGGCGAAGTGCCGCAGTACCGCCTCAACATCGACCGTGACCGCGTAAAGCTCCAGGGGCTCACGATGAGCGATGTATTCTCGACGCTCGCCTACTACATGGGCGGCAGCTATGTCAACGACTTCGTGGAGTTTGGCCGCGTATATCAGGTGACGCTTAAAGGCGACGACAGCGCCCGAGGCAACATCGAGGATGTGATGAAGCTGAGCGTGCGCAACTCGGGCGGCGAGATGGTGCCCTTTGCCTCGTTCACGACAATAGAGTCGGTGATGGGACAGCCCACGGCATCGCGCTACAACATGTATGCCACGGCGGCGATAACGGCCAATGTGGCCCACGGCGTCAGCTCGAGCGACGGCATCAAGGCCATGGAGCAGCTTGTCAAGAAGACTCTCGGCAACAACTACTCCTACGCATGGACCGGCGAAGCCTATCAGGAAACCCAGTCGGGCACCACGGTGACGGCCGTGTTCCTCTTTGCCATCATCCTTACACTGCTCGTGCTCGCAGCCCAGTATGAGAGCTGGACCGACCCTATAGCGGTAGTGCTGTCGATGCCTATAGCCATCCTGGGAACCGTGCTCGGATGTATGTTCATGAGCCAGAGCATAAGCATCTACACTCAGATAGGACTTATCCTGTTGCTCGGCCTGTCGGCCAAGAACGCGATCCTCATCGTGGAGTATGCCACCTATTTCCGCAGGAGCGGAGTGACGATAAAGCAGGCGGCACTCGATGCCGGTGTGATACGTTTCCGACCCATCATGATGACAGCGATAGCCTTCATCTTGGGCGTAATGCCCATGATGTTTGCCACGGGTGCGGGAGCCGAAAGCCGCGTTTCGCTTGGTACGGCCGTAGTATTCGGAATGTTGCTCAATGCAATCCTCGGAACCCTCTTTGTCCCCAATTTCTGGGACATGATGCAAACGTTCCAGGAGAAGGTGCTGAGCAAATTCTTCAAGGGTGTGGACGATGTGCCCGCACAGTCGTCCGACGACATCCCGAAAGGTTCGATTTAAACCCTTCATTCTTCATATTTCAATGGGAGGCTGTGCCGCACTTTCGACACAGCCTCCCTGATTTTCACCAATTCATAAAATCTTGTTGCAATCAATCGGCATTGGATAATTTTTGCTACTTTTGCGTATCGGAATTTGTATCTGTTTTCACATCAGCTGATTTATGAACACCAATCACATTATCGCATCATTGCTTATGCTCACGGCTGCCTTGGGATTGCATGCCGGCGACAACATCTCCTCATTAGGCGAAAAAGGAAGTTTCGTAATAAACGGAAATGTCGACCCGTCATTCGGCAATCTGTTTGAAATGGCCGTAACCGGATACCTTGACAACTATTCCAAGGAGATTACCATCGACAACGACGGCAACTTCCAAAGCACGATCGACATCGAAGGCCCCCTGCAGGAAGCCTACCTGTATGTCAACAACGATGCCGTGTCAATACCTTTGATGCCCGATAAAACGGTGACAGTAAACTGTCATGACGGCAAGCTCACTCTTTCAAGCAACGACAAGGACTTCAACCGCGACCTTGAATTTGCGCTGCTATGCCACAAAAACATGCGCAAGCGGTTTCTCGACATTAATGTCGCATCCTACTACGCATTAACCGATTCGGCCAAATCGGCGCTCGTCGACAGCATCAACGACTACATCAACGACTACAACAAGCTGATAGATGATTTCGAGGCTTCGTCAGGAATGTTGGCCAATCACAACTACTTTGCACATGACGCTTACTTCGGCGTCGTCGGTTTTATCGCCGGACGGCCCGACTTGCTGCCACGCATCACCGCAGGTCAGGCAGCCCTGAAATCATCCGAGCCCTATAAATGCATCACCGGCGACGATATGAAGTATCCCAAGACACGCGATTTTGCATCACGATATGTAACCTTCAATGCTACTTTAAATGTCAACAATGACTCCCTGTTATCCAACGATGACTACTACAACATAATCCGGGCATCAAGAGGCATCTCGCCCGACTCGCTCACTGCCGATGTTGTCAACGCCTATCAGCTCTGCAACTGCATGGTATTTGACCCCTATGAAAAAATCCGTCCGTTTGCCGACAAGACGATCGAGGGCATAACCACCCCGTGGCTAAGGAGCCTGTTGTCGGAAGCTGTCGAAACCTACAAGCTCACAAGCACGGGAAGCGACCTGCCGCCCATGAAGCTTATCGACAGCGAGGGTCGTGAATTGTCGCTCGACAGCTTCAAGGGCAAGCCGGTGCTGCTCGACTTCTGGTCGATCGGATGCGGCCCCTGCCTTGAAGAGTTCCGACAAATGGATGAATTCAAGAAAGCGCTTGGCGACAAGGCCGACAATCTTCAGGTAGTGACTGTGTGCTGCGGCAATCCCGACAATCAGCGATGGAAAAACATGATCACGCGCTACAACCTCAACGATGTCAACACTGTAATCATGCACAATGAGTCGGCGCCCATCTATAGCACCATCGGCTACCCCACCTACATTCTCGTAGGCCCCGACGGAAAGATAGTCGAATGGAACACCGACCGCCCCTCGACAGTCCTCCTCAAAAAGCAGAACAACATCCCCACCACCCTCGACACCCTCCTCTAATCACCAAAATATCAAATGATTATGGCTAACTATTTTGAAAAGAAGGAAGCACATCGCAGGGAGCTTGAAAAGTACTATAACGAAAAACCCAATTTGCGATTGAAATATGCTGCAATCGCATCAATCGCCATCGCTATAATACTACTTTTGATAAATGCCTTCGGGTGGGTCGGCACATCGACCACCGTGCAGCTGCTCCTGCAAGGCTGCGCCGGGCTCTTTGCAATCATCTTTGTCGTCCTCGTCACCATCCTCGTCTACCGCGTAAACGCTGCCCACCTCAACAACAAACACACCCCCGCTAAATCCCTCGGATGGTAGTATGCAACCCGCAAGGGGTAGCACATATACGCTGGGCCGCGCGGGATTACGGGTTGTGGCGGAGGAGGGTGTTTTCGCGGATGAGCTGCTCGATGCGTTCGTCTTTTTCGCGGATGATTGTCAAGAGGGCGTCGACCTGGTCGGTGACGGGCGCGGCGTCGGGCTGCTGCTTCAGACTGCGCACCATGTTGCCCTCGCCGGTGATGAGCCAGTCGGTATCAAGCCAGTCAAATGCCCTTACCACCTTCAGCAGGAAGTCGTAGCCGGGTTTGTTGCGGCGCATAACCACGACGCCCCTCACCGTTTGGTCGCCGACTCCGATGTGACGCGCAAACGATGAAACATTCATATTCTCATGTTGTATTATCGCATTGATGCGATCGCATATATCCATCTTTTTCAATAATTTACGGTTTTATGTTGGTAAAGAAGGGAGAGGAGCTGCGGTGGCTGCCCGGCTAATGCCCCACCGTATTGCTTTAGGCCGGACAGCCCCACAGCTAATAAGCGCGTGCCTATTATATTTTATACCCGCCAAAGCGAGGCAAAAGCCCGCATAAGCAACAGCAACCGCCACCGCGGCCGCGCAACCCCGTCACTTCAGCTTCGGGCGGTCGGCCGGCAGAACGTGGATTCCGTAGGATTCACGAAGGAAGTCGCCCAACACATTATCACGGTTGGCATTAATCTGCTCAACGTAGAACTGCGAGAACGCCTTGCGAAGCCCCTCCACCGTCACGGTAGTGTCGTTTTCGATGTCAAACTGCGAGTTAAGCCGTGCGCGAGCTATCAGGAACCCGTGAACACGCTCGTTAAGCGGCGTGCCCGACAGGCCGATGCCGTGGCTCAGGTCGATGTTCACGTCGCCGCGCTCAACCGCCATCGGAAGCTCGATAAAGTCGAGCGAGTCGGCCGGATTGTAGAAGCGCAGAAAGCCCAGATAGGGCATCTCGGCCGTGTCGCGGCGCACCATCACAGCTTCGTTGTTGCTGAACACCACCGAGTCAAGCACCCGGTTGTCGACATCGTAGAGCACCGCCTGCGCATACTCCTCGCCCGGCGACACTATAGTCACCGTACATTCGGGCTTGTTGGATGCTCCGCTGCCGCAGGCCGTAAATGCAGCCACAAGAAGCAGCGTCACAATAAAATTGATTGTCTTCATCGTCAATATTGATTAGTCAATTATAGAGAGGGCGGCACGGCTGCTGCCGCTCCGCCCTCTTCAGGATTGTTGTACCTCTGTAAAATCAGAATCGGAATCCGAGTTTTACGATAGGCATGTCTATGAGCTTGATGTTATGGTGACACAGATTGTACTTGTCAAAGCCCTGCGGTGCCATCTGGATAAGGTCGTAGCGGTAGGATACCGGCTGACACTCTACGGCAAGGAACATGCCGCGTGTCAGGCTGTACTCGATACCTGCTACAGCCGCGCCCTTAAGCGCTATCATCTGGCCCACACGACCCGGGGCAAGGTAGACGGCCTCCTCGATTTGCTCGCCGAGGTCGCTTAGGTCCTCATCGTCAACCATGATGCCCGTGTAGGGCTGCTTGGTGTGGATGCGGGCCATCTGCATCCCTATCGTCACTCCCACATAAGGGTGTATGCGCTCGTTGCTCGTCTTGAAGTAGCGGTCAACTCCGGCGTTGATATACCAGTTGTTGTTGACCTGCGCGTTGACATACTTCTGGTCGGGGATGCGGAGGTTGTCCAGATCCTCATATTCGGCCTCGATATAGTCCTTCTTCGGAGTTACTCCGATGTTCATGCCCGCCGACAGATTTACCGCCCAGCTGTCATGGAAGAAATATTTGGCCTGAATGCCGAGTATGTTTACAAGACTGTTGTTGTCAAACCCTGTGAGGTTCAAGTAGCCGCTCAGGTTGCCCGAAGTGGCCGTCCCGCCGTTGGGAAGACCGATCGAACCGTAGTTGGAGTTGTACATCGGGAGCAGGGCGGTCTGGTCGTCGCCATAGACCGAGCCGCTGCTGCCGAGCATCAACGAGAACTCCCATTGACCCTTGTGCGGTGCAAACGATGCGCATCCCTTGTCGGGGCATCCCCCGGTCTGCCCCCACACGGTGGGAGCGACCAGAAGTGCCGACAATAAGATTGTGCAAAGTCGTTTAATCATTTTTTCGATATTAAATGATTGTTGTTGTTTCTAATTGGATGACGGTGAGATTATTCAGCGTTCTCTACACTCTTGATAGCTGCATCAAGGCGAGCCTTGGCTGCGTCAAGTTTCTCCTTGGCTGCATCCATTGCAAGCTTAGCCTCTTCTACATCAAGAGCTGCAAGTTCGGCTGAGCTTATAAGACCCTTTTCGTACTGGTCAAGGATGTATTTAGCTCTTGCCAATGCCTCTTCAAGGTCGGGTATGCTCTCTTCTTCATCCTTGATGCTTTGTTCGATATTCTCGATAGCCGCGTCGATAGTTTCCTGAGTCCACTGCTCGGTCTGAGCAACACCGGTTGCCTCAGCAGCCGCCGAGATAGCAATAATCATCTTATCGGCAACATCATTCTGACGCTGAAGTTCATAATACTCAGCCCATGAATCAGCGTTAAGCTCATCAACAGCTTCCTGAGCAGCCTCTACAGCCTTGCCTGCTTCATCAATCTTATCTGACAATTCTTCACGAGAAGCGACAAGATTGTCAATCTGAGTTTGAACATCCTCAAATGCAGCCTCAATAGCAGGCTTGTTGGTGATGTAAGCGTTAGCTACCTCGATGCGATTGTCATAATAGAGAGTTATTCCGAACAAGCCAAAATAATAATTATAGCTGTTGGGGTAGTTAATTTCATCTACACCATACTTGGCAAGCATCTTGTCGATATCGTCCTTGGTAAGAGGTATCAACTGAGCTGAAGGTATGCCTAAGATATCGTCATCATTTTTATCATAATAGTAACTTCCATATATCTTATTTGACAAAGCGATGATATTATATTTCATGTTGGAAGAAGAATAAGCACATACATCAGCAACCGAACATTCAGGTATAGCTACTTCTGCATCCCACTGAGAGCCGTTGACTTCATTCTCGAATTGATAGAACAATGAATAATCGGAGGCAGGCATCCATGTGTATGTATGCCAATTTTCGCCATCATACCACTCTTCCTCATACTGATATTCTTTATTAATCTCTTCAACTTGATTGTCTATAGCGCCATAAACACCGGTATAACTCTGAGTTTCGTTATCCCATACTCTAACAAGTTCGCTTAATTCATTCCATGCTTCGTTATAAGCATCTTGTGCCTCATTTACCTTGTTATCGGCAGCATTAGCGGCATCAAGCAACGGATCGGCAATCTGAGGAGCATCGTTAATGGCAAGTTTACGTGCCTTTTCAGCATCGGTGATAGCGTTGTCACGGGTGGCAGCAGCAAGATCATTAGCCTTTTCAGCCTTTGCCTGAGCCTTAGGAGCCTGCTCATCTCTTGCTTTTTCAGCGGTTTCAAGAGCCTTAGCTGCATCTTCAGCCACTTTCAGAGCTGCTAAAGCGGCCTCCTTAAGGTCGTTATCATCGTACTTATCAGCCAAACCCTGTGCAATCATATACTTGCTATCAGCAGCATTCTTTTCCTGCTGAGCCTTAACTACAGCATTGTTAAGCGCGGTGATAGTTTTGTCAAGTTCATTATTTGCAGCCTCTACAGCTTTATTATAAGCCTCGTTTGCGGCATTTACTGCTTCATAATAGTCACTCCAAGCATCACCTTCGAGATTGTTCTTCTCGTTATAAGCATCCCAAGCCTCCTGAGCGGCCTTCTGAGCGGCATAATATGCATCCTTGGCAGCCTGAGTTGCGGGAACCTGTGCATTGTAAGCGTCAACAGCCTTCTTAAGCTCATCGTAACCGATGATGGCGTCATACTTGGGAGCAGCACCTACATTATAAGCGTCGGCAAACATCTTCCAGCCGGCAAACAGGTTGTCGAATTCAGCAGTTTTTTCCTTCTTTTCAGCCTCAAGGTTATTGATTTCTGCCTTAGTCCACTCAACATCGTTGTCATCAAGGACATAACGGCGAATGCTATTCTTGAAATTACCAAGGCGGTTAAAAGCGTCATTATAACCGTGGTAGCCGTATTGACTATTCCAAGTATAGCTCCATCCTTCACCTATAACTTCCTCAGGTTCAGTCAAGCCGGGGATAGTGATTGCGCCATCGGCATTGAAAGTATAAGCCGGAATCTCTACCTCTTCGTTATACAGAGCGTCTAAAGCCTTCTTTGCTGCTACAAGAGCCTTACCCTCTTCGCTTTCGTTGTTGTTTTCAGCAATAGTAAGGTCAATGAGCTTCATCTTCTCGGTATTTTCCTCAACCTGATCCTGATAAGCGGTGAGTTTTGCGCCGAGTTCCGAAGGCTTCCAGGTCTTTGCGTCGGCGAGCTGCTCATTATAGTCCTCGATATTGGCCTGAGCGTCATCAAGAGCCTTCTGAGCGTTGGCAACAGCATCTTCTACACGCTTCTTGGCATCATAAGCAATACCATCGGGGTCGAGAGCATTCGCTACAAGATCCTTCTGGGCTCTCACATACTCCATATACTTCTCGTTGTAATTGTTAAGAGCGGTGAAGTATTTTCTGTAGAATCCATCGAGAATAGTCTGCTGCTGTTGAGAGAGTTCCAATCTTTCCTTCTCGTAGGCCAAAAGGGCCTGCTCATAAGCAACCTTGAGATTCTGCAACGTCTGCTCGGCAATGCGTGCTGCATCATCCATTCTCTGACGAATTTCAGCGATTTCAGCTTCGGTTTTTGCACGCTCGGCATCAAACTTGGCAGCTTCAGCAGCAGCCTTCACTTTTTCAGCCTCAGCCAAAGCAAGCTTATACTGAGCATCAGCCTCAATAAGAGCCTTCTTGGACTTAAGCAATTCAGCCTTGGCACCACGCAGTTGCTCAATGCCGTAGGGCTCATCATTGTCGATACAGCCGGTGAAAGTCATACCGACTGTCGCTGTAGTCAACAGCGAAGCGACTAAGTAAGTCAACTTTTTCATTGTAGTTTTACTTAAATGGTAAATAATTGGGTTAAATAATTATTAAAAAATACTAAAAATATAGTTTAACATTCTGCAATACAGTAATTTCATGGTCTATCCCACACTTTGAACTCTGTAAGCGTTTTCCTCAAAATTACTATATATCCTAATCGATAAGGCCTCCTCGCATAGTATCTCTTGGTAGGAGATACTACGTGGGGTAAGGGGCTGAGGGCCAGGTGGGTTGTGATTTTAAGTTAAAATTGACCGAATAATTTTAAGCATCTTGAACACATTTTATCCAAAAAATATTTTGTTTAATTCAAACATTTTACATAGATTTGTAATCTCTTAGTTAGTATCTCCTACCAAGAGATACTATTTCCCCTTTCACTTTAACATCCCCGCTCTGCACCCCCATCCCCTGGGATGATGGCATCTATTGGGCAGCTAACGCAGCCCTCGGTATGGTGGGGAACCTGCACATGACCCCATGCTGCACGTACCTAAAGGCACGTGCAGCATGGGGCTAACCTTATTGAGCAGCTATCGCAGCTCTAAGCGCTAACGCGCGGATTTGCTAATGAAGTGTGGGGAAATTGCATCCCATCAAGCATCCATACCCATATATAACGCTCTATGCGTCATGCCCCCATTTCCCATCCATTCCAAACATTACACATTATTATATACCGGATTATATACCGGCATACACCGCTCCCATCATCCCGGGGGCCGGCGGGATTTGCACGGATGGATTTTATTGGCTATCTTTGGGTTTATCAAATATCCGTTTCTTGTATATGCGAACTATATTATTGTCACTTTGCGTCGCGGCCGCCATGTCGGCCTCGGCCCACACATTATCCGACCGGGCCCACAACCCCATTTTGCCCGGATTTCACGCCGACCCCGAAATCCTATACTCGGAAAACACGGGTCGCTACTACATCTACTCCACCACCGACGGACAGCCGGGATGGGGTGGTTGGTATTTCCACGTGTTCTCATCGGACAACCTCACCGACTGGCACGACGACGGCATAATGCTCGACGTGAAGTCGGAACAGGTGCCCTGGGCCAGCGGCAACGCATGGGCCCCCGCCATTATCGAGCGCAAGGAGGGCGACGGCTACCGATACTACTTCTACTACAGCGGACACTCGCCCGAGGACAACCGCAAGGAGATAGGCGTTGCCGTGGCCGACAGCCCCACAGGCCCATTTGTCGACCTCGGCCGCCCCTTAGTCAAGGACTCTCCCGCCGGACATGGGCAGCAGATCGATGTTGATGTGTTCCGCGACCCGGCTTCGGGAAAATACTACCTCTACTGGGGCAACGGCTACATGGCCGGCGCCGAACTCAACGACGACATGACCTCGCTGAAGGAGGAAACGATAACCGTGATGACTCCGCAGGGCGGCACACTGGAAACCTACGCCTTCCGCGAAGCTCCCTACGTGTTCTACCGCAACGGCATCTACTACTTCCTGTGGTCGGTCGACGACACGGGCTCGCCCAACTACCACGTGGCCTACGGAACATCCGACAGCCCCCTCGGCCCCATCAAGGTGGCCGACCCCTGCACGATACTCATCCAGCGTCCCGACAAGGAGATCTACGGCCCGGCCCACAACTCGGTGCTCAACATCCCCGGCACCGACGAGTGGTGCATCGTGTACCACCGCATCAACAAGGAGTACATCGACCGCGACAAAGGCCCGGGCTGGCATCGCGAAGTGTGCATCGACCGCATGGAGTTCAACCCCGACGGCTCGATAAAGCCGGTAGTCCCCACCCGCTGATTACACCGACATAACATCCACAACATCAACATCATAAACCAATCATGACAATGAACGCCCGAATCACAGCAATAGCACTGTCGGCACTGCTCGCGACAGCGGCAACCGACATGTCGGCACAGTCCTACACCCACATCTCGTCGACCCAAGGCAACGAATGGAGCAGCACCAAAGGCAAAATGGAGAAAAAAGCCGCCACAGCACCCGTGCTCGAAGTGGCACGCGACGCCAAGGGGCAGGAATTCAAGGCTTGGGGCATAACTTTCAACGAACTCGACTGGGACGCGCTGTCGATGCTCACCCGCGAGGAGCAGGACGAGATTCTGCACCGCGTATTCGCCCCCGACGGCGACCTGCGCGTGACCCGTGGACGCATATCGCCGGGAGCCAACGACTACGCCCGCTCATGGTACAGCTGCGACGAGGTCGAGGGCGACTTCAACCTCAACCACTTCAACATCGACCGCGACAAGCAGGCGATAATACCCTTCATCCGCGCCGCGCAGAAGTATAACCCCGACATCACCTGCTGGATATCGCCGTGGTGTCCGCCGAGTTGGATGAAAATCAACGGCGACTACCCCGTGGTGAGCAGCAAATACAACAATCTGTCGGAGAAGCAGAACTATCTGCTCTTCGGCACCGAATCGGCCGAAATCGACGAGGACGAGATGAAGCTCACCGGAGCCCGCGACGGAGTGTTTCCGCGTCAGCTTGCCACGACCGACTACATGATACAGGATCCGCGCTACCTTAACGCCTACGCCAACTACTTCTGCCGCTTCATCGACGCCTACAAAGAGCAGGGCATACCCATCGACATGGTTATGTATCAGAACGAGGCCTACAGCTACACCCCCTACCCCGGATGCGCCTGGACCGCCGAAGGCACGATACGCTTCAACCGCGACTATCTCGCCCCCGCGCTTAAGCGCAACCATCCCGAGGTGAAGCTCTATCTCGGCACGTTCAACACCAACCGTCAGGACCATGTGGAGAAGGTGCTGAGCGACAGCGAGCTCAACAAGTCGATTTCGGGCATGGGCTTCCAGTGGGAAGGACGCGACATACTCGCCGCCATCAGGGCACAGCACCCCGACTGGTCCTACATCTGCTCGGAGAGCGAATGCGGCTGGGGAAGCTTTGACTGGCCGGCAGCCGAACACACATTCGAGCTCATCAACCACTATCTGGGCAACGGATGCAACGAATACAACTTCTGGAACTTCATCCTGGCCGACAACGGCGAAAGTCCCTGGGGATGGAAGCAGAACGCGCTGATACGCGTCGACTCCAAGGAGCGCAAGGCCACCCTCACGCCCGAGTACTATGCCGCGCGACACTACTGCCAGTTCCTCCCCAAAGGCTCGCGCATCGTGGGCTGGAAAGGCGACCAGAAAGGCACCATGCCGGTGCTCGTGGCAGTGAATCCGCAGGGCAAGCACGTGGTGATCGCCGGCAACTTCGCCGACAGCGAAGCCCCCTTCAGCCTCAAGCTCGGCGACCGCTACATCAACACCACCCTCGCCCCCCACTCCTTCAACACCTTCCTGGAGTAACCGCCGCCGGCCGCGCCGCGTATATGCAATCATATACACCCAAACAGACCCATCCACAGCATGCGGGGCGTGGCCAGATGGTATATGCCGATAGGCATATCATGTGCTTGTCCGCGGGTTGGGCGAAAGCCCTACCCGCGGACAAGCCGTGACCCCAACCCTCCACAACCCCTTGCGGTTCTAGTGGTCGGAAGAGGTTTGTAACGATAGTATTTTGATTTTTAGATTATTGACCTCTGATTTCATTGATTTTACTTGAGCCTCAAGTCTTTTTATCGTTTCTGTCTGATATCTAATCAATTCTGTCATGATGGCCTGTTTGGCTATGCGTGGCCCCATATTATGGGCAATGGAATATATTTTAACCAGCAGGGCGACAATCAGGGTCATATACAGCATTACCTGTATTCCGTGTACATTTGTTGATATAAAATGTGAAAAGCTCAGATCCTGTTTGAGAAATTTAAAGAATACCTCAATATCCCAGCGCCTTCGGTAATATTGGACAATTTCGATGGCATCTTTCTCAAAGTTATTGGTAATCAAGACCATCTCGTCATCATAGTGTCGGGCGTGGCGTCTGGTGTTTCGTGGAGATTCCGGACGCGGTGTCTTGAATCTAACCCGTATAATCCTGTAAAGGCATGAGGTATCCCATTTGTCGGATTGTTTGGCTCTGAGATAACCCTTGTCATCCGCGGTCACTACCACTTCATTGTCTGCCAGCACAGAGTCTTCGGGCAACATCGTTTCTACGGGTTGTGTGCAGCGGTTTAGGTTGAGCCTCCCTACGAAGAAGGCCAGGTTCTGTTTTGTCAGTTTCGCGATACATTTGAAATCATCCACATCCTTCAAGCCTCTGTCAAAGACATATCCATTCGACATCCCCGCCCTTTTACGCAGACATTGTGCCACAGTCTTGCTTATCGGGGCATTGTCGGCAGAATATGTCCTTTCTGTAAAGGCATTGGCCGCCACAACGTTGAGTCCGTTATAAGCCATGGTGTACTTGAGTTGTCTCCGGTCTGAAGATGTATTTTTTGTCATGCCGGTAGAGAAACCCTCCACAAGTTTGTTTGAGGTCTCGGCGACCATGGTGCTGTCAACGCGTATTATTTGCATGTCATCCAGTACAGCATCGGGTACATACTTAAGATATTTGGAGCATATCAGTGCATATGCCTCTTTGAAAAAATCTATATTTATCCTGGTCAGCCGCTCGCTGAAAGATGAATGAACCACCACTGTGCGCTTGCTGTCAGAGGTGCCATTTGTGTCCGTCATCAGCGGGATGCCATTTTTTATCGATATAATCCTTTGACTGACCTGAGATGAAGACAGCATTGCAAATATGCAGTCGTCCATCATGTCTACTCCACGTAATTTTTTTGCTTTGTAATCGACCTTTGTTTTGGCCGCTATCTCTGAGATTTTATCGTATGGGAGGTTTTTTATCACCCCGATGGCTGTTACATTATCTTTTGGGTGCTGTGTAGTCATATCTGTTTTTTTGATATAACAACCAGGCTCGACTTTTTGCTGTGTCTTCCGACCACTAGAACCCTTGCGGGTTGCACCCCCACCATTGGACGGCAGGCGCAAAAAAAGGAGGTGGGCGCGTGGGCGTCCACCTTCCGGGGAAAATTTTATAGTCGTGAAAGTTAGTCAGTCACTACTTGCATGAATTAGCCAACGTGAGGACCTGCGGCAACAAGTTCCTTACCGGCAGGATTGTTGGTGTACTTCTTGAAGTTCTTGATGAAGCGCTCGGCAAGGTCCTTAGCCTTAACGTTCCACTCTTCAGGGTTGGCGTAGGTGTCGCGAGGATCGAGGATCTTGGGATCTACACCGGGAAGTTCGGTAGGAATCTCGAAGTCGAAGATGGGGAGCTGCTTGGTGGGAGCCTTGAGGATAGCACCGTCAAGGATAGCGTCGATAATACCGCGGGTGTCACGGATAGAGATACGCTTGCCTGAACCGTTCCAGCCTGTGTTTACGAGGTAAGCCTTGGCGCCGCTCTTCTGCATGCGCTTAACGAGTTCTTCAGCATACTTGGTGGGGTGCAATTCAAGGAATGCCTGGCCGAAGCAAGCCGAGAAAGTAGGAGTAGGCTCGGTGATACCACGCTCAGTACCTGCAAGCTTAGCAGTGAAGCCTGAGAGGAAGTAGTACTTAGTCTGCTCGGGAGTAAGGATTGAAACGGGAGGAAGCACACCGAATGCATCAGCCGAGAGGAAGATTACATTCTTGGCAGCGGGGCCGGCCGAAACGGGCTCAACGATGCTCTTGATGTGGTTGATAGGATAAGATACACGAGTGTTCTCGGTTACGCTCTTGTCCTTGAAGTCGATCTTGCCTTCAGCGTCAACGGTAACGTTCTCAAGAAGAGCGTCACGAGTGATGGCGTTGTAGATGTCGGGCTCGCTCTCCTTGTCGAGGTTGATAACCTTGGCGTAGCAGCCGCCCTCGAAGTTGAAGACACCGTTGTCGTCCCATCCGTGCTCGTCGTCACCGATAAGCAGACGCTTGGGGTCGGTTGAAAGGGTGGTCTTACCTGTTCCCGAGAGGCCGAAGAAGATAGCAGTGTTCTGGCCGTTCTTGTCGGTGTTGGCCGAGCAGTGCATTGAAGCGATGCCTTCGAGAGGAAGGAAGTAGTTCATCATCGAGAACATACCCTTCTTCATTTCACCGCCGTACCAGGTGTTGATGATAACCTGCTCGCGAGAAGTGATGTTGAACACAACTGCGGTTTCGGAGTTGAGGCCGAGTTCCTTGTAGTTTTCAACCTTAGCCTTTGAAGCGTTGTAAACAACGAAGTCGGGCTTGAAGTTAGCGAGTTCCTCTTCTGAAGGAGCGATAAACATGTTGGTTACGAAGTGAGCCTGCCATGCAACTTCCATGATGAAGCGCACTGCCATGCGGGTGTCCTTGTTGGCACCGCAGAAGCGGTCAACTACGTAAAGTTTCTTATTTGAAAGTTCCTTGATAGCGATTTCCTTAACGGCATCCCAAGTCTTTTCGGTAACAGGCTTGTTGTCGTTGGGATACTCCTCGGTTGTCCACCATACATTGTCCTTTGAATTGTCATCAAGAACGATGAACTTATCCTTGGGTGAACGTCCGGTATAGACGCCTGTCATTACGTTAACGGCGCCGAGTTCAGTAACTACGCCCTTTTCAAAGCCCTCAAGCGTAGGGCAGGTTTCTTCCTTAAAGAGCTGCTCATAGGTGGGATTGTGTACAATCTCTGTGGTACCGGTGATACCGTACTGAGTTAAATCAATTTTGCTCATTTTGTAGACTTTATTTAATTGAGTTTATTAGATGTATATACTTAGTTATGGGCTATGTACTCTAAATCGCCTACAAAGATAGTCACTTTTTTGATAACGGTGACAATTAAATAAAGAAATTTTTCCGTATTACATTTTTTTAATGCTTCCCTCCCGATTACAAGCGCATATTAAGGTATTTTTTCAACGGCGGCGACGCACCGAGCGCTTCGCTCCGCTGTCGGCCGACGACTTGGGCTTCTTTGGAGCCTTCACCTTGGCCGGTTTGCGCGAATGTGACGCCGGCTTGGCCTCCTTGCGGTACTCGCCCACGGCAACCGAGTCGGCCGACTCTGCGCCGCCACGTGCCTGCACCTCCTCGCGAGTAGGCACCCACATCATGTCGTCAAACGTTTCAAGCCTGTGCTGGATGCTGTCCTGGGCGCGACGGCGGTCGTCGGGGTCGGGATACATCTGCATCATCGACAGGTTGCGCAGGTTGCGCGTCTTGTAGATTTCGCCGTCATAGAGCGACAGGGCGAAGAAGTCGTCGTAGGTGTAGCGCGATGCGTTGTTGTCGTCGTCGACAAATGTCGTTGTCGACAGCAGATAGGGGCGCAGGTCATCCATCTTTATCCAGAACATGGGATAGCGCACATCCTCGCCGCCGAAGTCGCCGGCACGGTGAAGCACCGGACACAGCGCCTGCACCGTCGTTGTCATGCGCGTCGTGGAGCGGTCGAGCTCCCATCGCTCTATTATGTAGTAGCTCAGCACCTCGTTGCAGGGCACATCGCTCTCTTCGACCACATAACGGCGACGCGCTCCGCTTCCAGCCTCGGTGTAAGGCACGTGGAAACGCTCAAGCACATCGACAGGGTTGACCCGATACTGCTCGGTAAACATCTCCCGCCCGTCGAGATACTCGTAGGCCGTAAGCTCGCCCGACGCAAAGCGGTTCATGATGATGCGGAACAGATTCTCCTGTCCGTCAACCACCTCCTGCGGATAGTAGAGCGACGCATTGGGCACCTTGGCGAGGTCGAGCGAACGATACACCACCTTCATCCACTGCGCGTCATCGTCGGGAACGCGCGAGTCGGCGGCCTGTCGCATCTGCATGCGGTCGCTCACCTGAGCCTGCGAGGCTGGGCGCTTGTCGTCGCCCCCTACGCGCCTCACGCCCGAGGAGGTCGATGCATTCTGAGCCGACAGAGCACCGGCGGCAGCGACCATGCACAGCGCCAGCGCGTAGCGATATATCGAAGTCATGACATTCATAATTTATTTTCTCCTGATTATTCTAATTTACAATAACTTCCATGGGCGAGATGTCACGTTCCACGCCGTCGGGACCCACAGCGCGTACACGCGAGATGAAGAATCGCTTACCGCGCGACAAGCGCCTGAACGCCTCGCGCTGTCGCGACGAGAACCGGGGGCCGTCCGACAGTTCGGGCATCGCATTTCCCATCGAGTCGAAAAACAACGTTTCAAACCCGAGAACCCGGTAGTTGACATCGAGCAGATTGTCGTCGATTGCCGCCTCAACCCCCTGAGCCTGCATGAGCTGCGACTTGGCAATGGGCTTGGAACCGCGATAGCGCACCTTGTTGCCCGCCTGATCGGTGATCGTCATATAGGGAGCGGGATCGGGCAGACGGCGCACCATGAAGCCGGTCGAGGCCACCTGACGGCGGCTGCCGTCGATGTCGGCGGCCACCGTCACCACCGCCTGTTCGCCTATGCGGTCGGGGCGGGCAATCCACTCGTCGCCGCGGCGCACGAGTGAGCCGTTGGTCATTGTCGCGCTCACCGACGACTGAGGCACGCCCAGCACCGAGATTCCAAGCGGATTGTCGATTCCGGCATACAGCACGTTCATCATCTTGGCCGACACAGTAGCGCCGGGCTCGATCACATTGTAAGTCGACTCGAAGTCGTGACGCGTAACAGTGCCGTCGTGGTGTGGCAGCTCGATGTAGCCCGAGTAGCTGAACGCTCCCGTAGCCGAAGCGTCGATTTCGAGCACTCCGCGGTCGTTGTCGAGGCGGCGGCCGTCGATATAGACCCTCGGGCGCTGTGTCGTGTCGACTGCGGCAAGCACAATGTCGGCCCGGTAGCTCGCTCCGCGCATCACGTTGCGCGACGACGGTATCACAAAGGCTCTCAGCTCGTTGACTCTCACATCGCCGGCATCGACATTGGCAAGAAGTGCGCCCAGCACCTCGCCCTCGGCATAGAGCAGGTCGTTCTGCAACTTGGTGAGCATGGTCACCGAAGCCACGGCCGGTTTTGACAGGAACAGTGCCTCCTCCCACGGCCGCTTGGCGAGTGCGCCGTCACGCAGCATGGGGTCGGTCGACAGTGCGCGTTGCAGGTTGTCACGCTTCACCGGGTCGGGCACAAGCGCCGTCACCTGCTCGCGATAACGCTCGATGGCCTTGCGTAGCTCTTCGCCGCGGGCATCAGGCGCAGTCACCATCACCACCGACGAGGCTTCGCGGTTTTCGGGGTGACGCAGATTGCCCGGGTCGGCATCCTCTCCGTCGGCCTCCACCGCAATGGCGAGTTTCAGCGTGTCGATGAGCGCATATAGGCTGCCGGTCATCGAGTGTATCTCCACCGCCTTGTCGCGCCATGCTCCCCCCTTCTCGGGATTCTGCGACGCTACAGCCTCAAGCCGGTCGAGAAGCGCGGTGTTGCGCGACTCCACATTCGCGTTGGAGCGCGACAACCCCTCATCGACCTGACCGAAACCGTCGAGCACATCGCTCGACACGCTCAGGGCAAGCATGGCCGTCAGGACGATATACATCAGGTTTATCATCTTCTGACGCGGCGACAGATTGCGTGTATTGTTACTTCCCATCGTAAGTCTTTATCGGTTGGACGACACGGCCGACAACGGATTGGCGGTCATGGCCGTTAGCATCTTTTCGTATATTGCGTTGAGCTGCTGCATGTGCTCGGTCATCTTCTCGGCCTCCTCGCGGTAGCGGCGCGTCATCTCCGATGAATGTTCATACATGTCACGCACATCGTTCATGCCCCGGTTGACGCGGTCGATCGTTTCAAGCTGCGACCCGGCATTCTTCAGTTGCAGCTCGTAGATGGCGTTGAGTCCGGCGATATTGCGGGTGAGGCTGCGCATCTGCTCAAGGTAGTCGGCCGACACGCGGCTTATCTCCTCGCTGTCGCTTCCCGCCGCCTTGTACTGCTCCATAAGCGTGGCCGACACCCCGGCGAGTGCGTCGGCGGCCTCGGCTATGCGTGCCACATGGTCATTCACATCGCCCGATGCCTGGCGGGGTGCCGCCGGAGCCACTGCAAGACCCGATGCACCGGTCATGACCGGGCGGTCGGCGTCACGGTGCGAGTCGAGAACGGGAAACACATCCTCCCACCGGTATTCACGCGGCGGACGGTCGAAAGCCGTCAGGATGAACATTATCACCTCGGTGCCCATGCCCACGGTGAGAAGAAGGTCGCCGCCGGGCAGGTCGAGAATCTTGAAAAGCGCACCCCATATCACGATGGCGGCGCCTATCGAATAGGCGAAATTGAAAAAGCTCTGTCCGCGGTCGCTTGACAGGAAACGCTCTACGCGGTTACGGTATCTCTTGATTTTTCCCATTGTCACAGTAGTCTATTGAGAGTTATTTGTTGCGCCCCTTGGCAAATCCGATGCGTGTGCGCACGTTACGGAATCCTATGTAGCTGCGCTGCTCGTTCTGGTACTCCCACATGCGCAGGTCGCTGCGCACGTTGTGCTGCACATCCTTCCACGAGCCGCCGCGCACTATCTTGCGCTTCATGCGGTAGGGGTCGTCGACGGCAGCGTCATATCGGTATTCGGGATTTACATCGCTTGTGAGGCGGCTCACGCTCTCGTTGTAGGCGGTCGAGGTCCACTCGCTCACGTTTCCGGCCATGTCGTATAGGCCGAAGTCGTTGGGGGCGTAGGTTCCCACCTTGGAGGTTATTATGTGGCCGTCGCGCGTGTAGTTGCCTTCGCCGGGCTTGAAGTTGGCATAGAAGCACCCCTTGTCCTCGCTCATCGGCAGGTCACCGTCCCAGGGATATTTGTTTTCGCTCTTTCCGGCTCGGGCCGCATACTCCCACTCGGCCTCGGTGGGCAGGCGGTAAGGCTCGATGTGGATGCCATCCTTGCCGAGCGACTTGCGCAGGAAGTCGGTGCGCCAGTTGCTGAATGCCATAGCCTGCTCCCAGCTCACTCCCACCACGGGATAGTCGCTGTAACCGCCGTGGGAGAAGTAGAGCCGCACGTAGGGCTCGTTAAACGAGTTGTCGAAGTCGTTGATCCACGCGGTGGTGTCGGGGTAGACATTTACTATATAGGTGTTCACGAAGTCGTAGTCGCCGGTCAGCGCACGGGTTATGGTTTCGCGCACAATCTCGCCGTCGTCGTTTATGTAGGCCGTGTCCTTCGATATCACCGGGTCGCGCGTGGGCACCGGCTTGTCGGTGTTGTATTCGCGCCGTGCCGGTTCTAGTGGTCGGAAGACACAGCAAAAAGTCGAGCCTGGTTGTTATATCAAAAAAACAGATATGACTACACAGCACCCAAAAGATAATGTAACAGCCATCGGGGTGATAAAAAACCTCCCATACGATAAAATCTCAGAGATAGCGGCCAAAACAAAGGTCGATTACAAAGCAAAAAAATTACGTGGAGTAGACATGATGGTCGACTGCATATTTGCAATGCTGTCTTCATCTCAGGTCAGTCAAAGGATTATATCGATAAAAAATGGCATCCCGCTGATGACGGACACAAATGGCACCTCTGACAGCAAGCGCACAGTGGTGGTTCATTCATCTTTCAGCGAGCGGCTGACCAGGATAAATATAGATTTTTTCAAAGAGGCATATGCACTGATATGCTCCAAATATCTTAAGTATGTACCCGATGCTGTACTGGATGACATGCAAATAATACGCGTTGACAGCACCATGGTCGCCGAGACCTCAAACAAACTTGTGGAGGGTTTCTCTACCGGCATGACAAAAAATACATCTTCAGACCGGAGACAACTCAAGTACACCATGGCTTATAACGGACTCAACGTTGTGGCGGCCAATGTCTTTACAGAAAGGACATATTCTGCCGACAATGCCCCGATAAGCAAGACTGTGGCACAATGTCTGCGTAAAAGGGCGGGGATGTCGAATGGATATGTCTTTGACAGAGGCTTGAAGGATGTGGATGATTTCAAATGTATCGCGAAACTGACAAAACAGAACCGGGCCTTCTTCGTCGGGAGGCTCAACCTAAACCGCTGCACACAACCCGTAGAAACGATGTTGCCCGAAGACTCTGTGCTGGCAGACAATGAAGTGGTAGTGACCGCGGATGACAAGGGTTATCTCAGAGCCAAACAATCCGACAAATGGGATACCTCATGCCTTTACAGGATTATACGGGTTAGATTCAAGACACCGCGTCCGGAATCTCCACGAAACACCAGACGCCACGCCCGACACTATGATGACGAGATGGTCTTGATTACCAATAACTTTGAGAAAGATGCCATCGAAATTGTCCAATATTACCGAAGGCGCTGGGATATTGAGGTATTCTTTAAATTTCTCAAACAGGATCTGAGCTTTTCACATTTTATATCAACAAATGTACACGGAATACAGGTAATGCTGTATATGACCCTGATTGTCGCCCTGCTGGTTAAAATATATTCCATTGCCCATAATATGGGGCCACGCATAGCCAAACAGGCCATCATGACAGAATTGATTAGATATCAGACAGAAACGATAAAAAGACTTGAGGCTCAAGTAAAATCAATGAAATCAGAGGTCAATAATCTAAAAATCAAAATACTATCGTTACAAACCTCTTCCGACCACTAGAACCGTGCCGGGTTCAGGCGGTTCTTTCGCTTGGCCGCCTCGGTGTAGTTGTACACCTCGTAACGGTAGGTGAGCTGCTCGGGGTCGAGCTCATGCACTCCCGTCACCGGATTCACGCGGTACATGCTCTCGATGGCACGCCGCTCGTCCTCGTCGGCGTTACGCCACGGAATGGGCTTGCTCCAGTTGAGATAGGGCCCCACGGGATTGCCGTCACGGTCCTCCTCGATGCGAAACTCGTCGTTGCCGCCATAGGCCGGGTCGGCAAGTCGCTCGCGGATTATGGAGTCACGCACCCAGTAGACAAACTGCTTGTACTTGGCATTGGTGATTTCGGTTTCATCCATCCAGAATCCGTCGACCGACACTCCGCGGGCGTCGGCTCGCAGGTTCCATGCGCTGTCGGCTTCGGCCGGACCTGCCATTATCGACCCTCGGTCGACAAGCACCATGCCATAGGGCGTAAGTTCGCTCCACGACACGCCGCCCACGCCGGTAACCTCGCCGCCGGAGTTTCCATGCCCTCCCACGGCACATGACACCGCCATGGCCGAGGCTATTATAATGATTGATAATCTTGTCGATACTCCTTTCATATTGTGATGATTACATTATGCGTATGCTTTTATGCCCGTATCGGTTGCGCGGCCCGAAGTCAAGCTTTACCTTGTAGCCGCCCCACACCTCGTGACTGCCCCGTCCCCGGCGTGACACATCGGCCACGGCACGGTCGTAACTGTAGCCGATGAAGATGTTGCTGAACTCAGCTCCGAGCAGCAGTGCCACGGCATCGTCGTGACGCCATGCCACGCCGGCCCACAGGAAGCGGTTGTAACGCACACGGGCCGTCAGCTGGCCCGTCACGCGGTCGCGGTCGACTCTCAGAAGCATTGACGGCTGTATCTCAAATAACGTGTTTTTTATAGGAATATTGCCGCCGGCCATCAAATAAAACTTGCGCCCGGCATTAAACGTGACGGCGTTGTCACCGTCGCCGTCGACATCGAGCGTGACCTGCGACCGGGTGAGATGCGTCACCGACACTCCCGCCCAGAAGTGACGCGAGTTATAGAACGCCCCAAGCGACAGGTCCACAGCCGAATGTCGTTCGTCTTCTACCGGCATGTCACCGGCTTCGTCACTTGCGGCGTCACCTTCGGGAAGCTCCCTCTCCGACCACCGGAACTCATTGTCGATGATGCCGGCCTGAACCGCGAGCGTGACGCTCGAGCTTCGTCCGGTCGTTATCTTGTAGCCGCACTGTAATCCTGCGGTGATGTTGCGGTAAAGCCCCATGCTTTCACGCTGCGCCACCACTCCTGCCGCGAGCTTGTTGCCGAGGAGGGGAAGCGGCATGTCGCCTGTGAGCATGAACGACTTGGGAGCCGGGTCGGTACCTATACGGTCCCAACGGCCGCCTACCCTCACGCGCAGGTAGTCGCTCGTGCCTATGGCGGCGGCATTGTAGTAGTTGAGTGCTTCGACATAGTTGGTCATCATCATGTCGACCTGCGCGTCGACGGTGACGGCAAGCGATGCGACCGTAACGGCAATCAGCGACAATATGCGGTTAATCCGTGTCATGCGTCACTCAAAGTAGAAGGTTAGTACAACCATGCGCGTAACCGCCTTGGAAAGCGACTGCGTGAACTTGTAACGGTCGGGGTCGTCGGCAAGGTCGGGACGGTCGTGACGCAGCATGTCGGTAAGCCCGAAGCAGAACTTCAGTTCGGGGCACAACTTGAAATAAGGGAGATAGATGTCACACCCCAACCCCAACGACACAAGGACATCGGCACTATTGAGCTGCAACAGGTCGCGGGCATGTCGCTTCGACACATCAAATGCGCCCATTACGCCGCCCACAAGATAGGGACGCACGTTGCGGTAGCGCAACGACGCATACTTCAGGTCGACAGGCAGCACCACCTGATTGCTCTTGATGTCCTGACGCTCCACGGCTCCGCTCTCGTAGTCGCGCATCACCAGGCTGCGGTTGCCGAAATAGATGCCCGGCGACACCCTGAGGCTGAACCACTCGTTGAGCCGGAAATCTACAAGTCCGCCCACACAGAATCCCGGCGAGAAGTCGGGCTGCTCGACAAACCATGACTCGCCGCCGGGCGTGACATATCCGCTATGCGTCAGCTGAAGGTCCTGGGTGTGCAGCCCCACGCTGAATCCGAGATGCCACGGCCTCAGGTCGGTATATGGGCGGTTCATCACGCGGTTGTTGCGCTGCGCACAAGCGTGACATCCCACCCCGGCTATCAGGATGAGAACGACAACGAAACGTGACAATATGACGCGACCCGCACTCATTACAAAATGTAAACGAATGCAGGTCGCGGCTTATTGTATCGACCGTTACATCATTTGGCGGGTCGGGGTATGCGCTTAACCGCCCTCGACACCTTTACGGGCATCTTCACCCAGAGGCATCCCGGAATCAAACGCCAGAAGAACACCCCTATGGCCCACCGCCAGTCGACGACGGCTATGCGTATCTTGCGCTCTATCGCATCGACAACGAGCGGAGCAACATGGTCGAGCGACATGCTCACCGGATATTTGCGCTCTTTGTCGAGAAGCGGGGTGCGCACCCATCCCGGGCGTATATCGACAAATGATATTCCGGCGCGCTTGTTGTTGGAAAGCTGTTCAAGCGCCTCAAGATAGTTCCATTGGAAACGCTTCGATGCCGAGTAGGCGGCCATCCGCCCTATGCCCTTTACTCCGGCTACCGATGTCACGGCGGCGATGGTGCCCTTGATTCTCGTGAGGCAGAAGTAGTGATAGGCCGTGTCGACCATCCTCACGAAGCCAGTTGTGTTGGTTTCGGTCACGGCCACCTCCTTGTCAAGATCAAGGCAGGGATTCTCGCTGAATATGCCGGCCACATGGAAGTAGACATCCATGCCTCCAAGCCGCCTTATAAGTTCTGTAAGCTTGTGGGGAGCGTCACTTCGGGTTACATCGATAACCTCATACTCCACCTGAGTGGGAAACATCTCCTTCAAAGCCCTCAACGGGCCCTCATTGCGTGCCGCCACGCCCACATGCCATCCGGTTAAAGCAAATATCTCGGCTGTACGGAGGCCTATCCCCGACGAGGCCCCCATGATAACAATTCGTTTCATCATCCTGAAAATCTTGGTTACTATGATGTAACACAGCCGGGCCGTCCATTGTTTGCGTCACGGCTCATCGCAGCCTCAAATATGTGTCACAGCAGAAGCTCGTAGTCGCTGTCGTCGAGGAATTGTCCGAACTTATATCCCACTTCGCGGAAATGCGACGCCTCGTAGAAGCCAAACGACTTCACCATGCGCTCGCTCGCCTCGTTGCCGGTGGTTATGCAGGCTATCAGGGCATGGAATCCGCGCTTGCGGCAGTCGTCGATAAGACACTCCATCAGCTTGCGGCCGATGCCGCGTCCGGTCATTCCGTCGAGCACGTAGGCCGAAGCCTCAAGGGTGTTGTGATAGGCTCCGCGTCCTTTCCACTCATGGGCATAGGCATAGCCTACCACGCGGCCCTCGTCCTCGCACACATAGTAGGGATAGCGCGAAGCGATAGCCTCGATGCGGTTGCGCGTCATCTCCTCGGTGGCTATGACCGTGTCGAAAGTCACGGTCGAAGTCCTTACATAGTGATTGTATATTTCGGCAATTTCCTTTGCGTCGTCGGTGCGCACTTCTCTTATCTTCATAACATCCACATTGTTTTTATTCGGCAAAGTTAAAAATTACTCCACATCCCCGCAAATCGGCAACGAAACATCGATTGCGATTTCCACATTTTTGGCGGTGTAACGCGGTTATGTGGGGGATTATCCCATCTTTTACAGTCCAAAAACGAGCAAACCCTTTTGTACATTGGCGTGAAGCCATGTGCAAAAGGGTCTATATATGTAGCACTGGAATGGGGTTATCTATATTTAACCTTTTTTAATATTAGCAATAATCTGTTTGATTTTCTGACGAGTAACAATCTCGGTGTCGAGTCTGAAGCCGGCTTTGGCATGTAGGTCATCGGTAAGATCATCCCGTGTGAAGTTAGGCTTGTAGCCTTCTCCCTTGACTATGTTCATAGTCATTGACCGTAGTTTCTCAATTATAGCGGAGGATGTGTATTTATAGTTCAGTTCCTTTTCCATTATTCTGAAGAGCAGTAGTGTGATAAAGCAGACAATGAAGTGGGCCCTTATGTGTTCCGCCGTCCAGACGAAGACGGGTCGACCCTTGAAGTCAGTCTTGATGACCCTGAAGGCATCCTCCGACTCCCAGCGGTTATGGTTCAGTTCGATGATTTTCGTCACATTGTCAGACAGATCCGTACATATCGCATAGAAGCCGTCATATTTTTCTTCTTCTGATATGGCGTCAAGATTCAGGGAGACGGTTCTGAATACCGCAACCTCGCCGTCTTCTGTGGCGTAGGTCTCGGAAAGGAACCTGTCAGGGCTCTTATAAGATTTGGTCAATGTCCTGTTTCCACGTGCATTGCTGTCAGCCTTGTCAATCTCGCGTTGACGCAGGAATCGGAGGTAGTCGCGGTATTTGTATGAAAATGTCACAATCAATCTTTGAGAGAACTTTGTCTTTTCATTGACAATCCAACGCTCGCGATAAAAAGTGCGGTCTCCGTAATAACGGGCAGTATCGGCATCAGTCAGGTCAAACTCCAGTTCATCCTCGTCTGCATCCCGGTACCGCTTGTCTTTTTGTACCGTGTCGGACTTTACAAGTTTCCATCCTGTCGGTTCCAGACACCAGTCCCTGAGATTATCCTCCAGTTTCTTTATTGACTGCACCGTTATGAATGATCTTTCTGCTGTGGAGTTATATGACCGGTTGCCTTCAGAAGAGAGACCTCCGTCTGTACAGACTACAATCTTGCTGACCCCCATCTTCTCAACTATAATCTTTTCAGTTGGAATCAAGGTAGTCTGTTCGTTGGCATTGCCGGGATTGATGCACATCGCAACCGGCATGCCGGAGTTGTCGATGAACATACCCATCTGTACGATGGGGTTCGGTCGATGTTCCTTGGAGACTCCGTACTTGCGTATACGTTCATGAACGTTCCCTTTTTTGTCTGTCACATAGTCCGGATCGGCAGATTCTCTCTCGAAAAAATAGTTGGTGCAGTCATAGTACATGACGGTCGTATCCCGTTCGACAACCTTTGACGAATTAAGGAAAAGTCTCTTCTGGATGTATTCACCGTGTCTGTCCAGGATATCCAGACTCCTGTAGATATGCTGTTTTTCTATATCAAAAGGCTCGATATAGCTTCCGCTCCTGCGATAATTACCTAGTTTTGAAGCCGGTCTCAAAAGCCGTTCGTAGACCATCAGCTCCAGAACTTTGTTGAAATCGAAGTCGAACTTATGTTTACGTGAGATTGCCTCGCATATCCTGTCCATCCCGACCTTATGGTACAGCCGTTTAAGAAACAGATATCCGCTCTCGCAACTCTGAGCCTCGCCTTTTTCAATAAGCTTTGTGGGCGACAGACGTGATATTATCACCTGCCGGCCCTCCTTCTCCTGTGCCGTAAGCCTGGCGATATATCCCCTGGCCCATTCAACAGGATCTCTGTCTCCGCATCTCTGACGAACTTCCTCAAGCGTTCCAAGGCGCTCATGGATTCTTGAGGTACTTTTGCCGTTCTTGTCCCTGTATGCCTTCTGTACATAAAGGATGGAAGTCTTTTTTGTCTTGGTTATTTTCAGCTTCATATTATGCCGCCCTGCCGTTGATTGCTACACGGTGCTACAAAGATAGTAATAAAATTTGACACGTGCAAGCGTGCCAGCAAAAAAGATTCATGAAAATGCAACTGTCAAACTACCGAGACCTCCGTCTGTACAGACTACAATCTTGCTGACCCCCATCTTCTCAACTATAATCTTTTCAGTTGGAATCAAGGTAGTCTGTTCGTTGGCATTGCCGGGATTGATGCACATCGCAACCGGCATGCCGGAGTTGTCGATGAACATACCCATCTGTACGATGGGGTTCGGTCGATGTTCCTTGGAGACTCCGTACTTGCGTATACGTTCATGAACGTTCCCTTTTTTGTCTGTCACATAGTCCGGATCGGCAGATTCTCTCTCGAAAAAATAGTTGGTGCAGTCATAGTACATGACGGTCGTATCCCGTTCGACAACCTTTGACGAATTAAGGAAAAGTCTCTTCTGGATGTATTCACCGTGTCTGTCCAGGATATCCAGACTCCTGTAGATATGCTGTTTTTCTATATCAAAAGGCTCGATATAGCTTCCGCTCCTGCGATAATTACCTAGTTTTGAAGCCGGTCTCAAAAGCCGTTCGTAGACCATCAGCTCCAGAACTTTGTTGAAATCGAAGTCGAACTTATGTTTACGTGAGATTGCCTCGCATATCCTGTCCATCCCGACCTTATGGTACAGCCGTTTAAGAAACAGATATCCGCTCTCGCAACTCTGAGCCTCGCCTTTTTCAATAAGCTTTGTGGGCGACAGACGTGATATTATCACCTGCCGGCCCTCCTTCTCCTGTGCCGTAAGCCTGGCGATATATTCCCTGGCCCATTCAACAGGATCTCTGTCTCCGCATCTCTGACGAACTTCCTCAAGCGTTCCAAGGCGCTCATGGATTCTTGAGGTACTTTTGCCGTTCTTGTCCCTGTATGCCTTCTGTACATAAAGGATGGAAGTCTTTTTTGTCTTGGTTATTTTCAGCTTCATATTATGCCGCCCTGCCGTTGATTGCTACACGGTGCTACAAAGATAGTAATAAAATTTGACACGTGCAAGCGTGCCAGCAAAAAAGATTCATGAAAATGCAACTGTCAAACTACCGTGACACAATTTCCTGAATCTGCCAAAAATTCACATTTTTCATGTTAAAATAATCGGCACAAATAATATATCTAAAATATCGCAAGTTCCACAATATTTATTAATTTTGCACAATAATCCGTAGCTTCAGCGTTTTATGCGATGTCGACTCGGCTTTTTTCAAGTTAACTTATATAATGAACCATATTTAAAACATTTTCAAAATGAACATTTCTCACATCGAACACGTGGGCATAGCCGTTCCCAGCTTGGACGAAGCTATACCTTTCTACGAGAACATTCTTGGCCTTAAATGCTTTGCCATTGAGGAAGTTGCCGACCAGAAAGTGCGTACAGCCTTCTTCAAAGTAGGACAAACCAAAATCGAGCTTCTTGAAGGCACAAGCGACGACAGTGCAATATCCAAGTTCATCGCCAACAACGGCGGTCGCGGCGGCATCCAGCACATAGCATTCGCTATGGAGGACGGTGTAGCCAACGCTCTTGCCGAAGCTGAGGAAAAAGGCTGCCGCCTTATCGACAAGGCTCCCCGCAAGGGTGCCGAAGGCCTCAACATCGCATTCCTCCACCCGAAGTCGACCTGCGGTGCGCTCATCGAGCTTTGCGAAGACCCCAACAAATAAAATCAAGGTCGGCGCAATGCCGGCTAAATAACAACATTTCCAAAGGAAAGAAATAGACATGAGCAATCAACTCGAAAAAGTTCAGGAGCTAATTGCATTACGCAACGAAGCTCGTTTAGGTGGCGGCGAAAAAGCCATCCAGAAACAACACGATAAAGGTAAGTACACGGCACGTGAACGCATTGCCCAGCTGCTCGACGAAGGTTCGTTTGAGGAACTCGATATGTTTGTTCGCCATCGTTGCACCAACTTCGGCCAGGAGAAGAAAAGCTACCTCGGCGACGGCGTGGTGACAGGTTACGGAACAATCGACGGCCGTCTTGTGTACGTATTTGCACAGGACTTCACCGTATTCGGCGGCTCACTCTCGGAAACCATGGCCTTGAAGATATGCAAGATCATGGACATGGCCATGAAGATGGGCGCTCCCGTCATCGGTCTTAACGACTCTGGAGGTGCACGTATCCAGGAAGGCATCAACGCGCTTGCCGGATATGCCGAAATTTTCCAGCGCAACATCATGGCATCGGGTGTAATACCTCAGATTTCAGGTATTCTCGGTCCCTGCGCCGGCGGTGCAGTTTACTCTCCAGCCCTCACCGACTTCACCATCATGACCAAGGGCATCTCCTACATGTTCCTCACCGGTCCCAAGGTAGTGAAGACCGTTACCGGCGAAGATGTAACTCAGGAAGCTCTCGGCGGCGCCAATGTTCACGCCTGCAAGAGCGGTGTTGCACACTTTGCAGCCGAAGACGGCGAAGAGGCTCTCAAAATCATCCGCAAGCTCTTCAGCTTCATCCCGCAGAACAACCTTGAAGAGCCCCCGTTGGTTGAGTGCACCGATCCCATCGACCGTCTTGAGGATTCACTCAACGACATAATCCCCGACAGTGCAACCAAGCCCTACGACATGTATGAGGTAATCGGCGCAATCATCGACAACGGCGAATTCCTCGAAATCCAGCGCGACTACGCCAAGAACATCATCGTAGGTTTTGCCCGCATGAACGGCCAGTCGGTAGGTATCGTAGCCAACCAGCCCAAATATCTCGCCGGCGTGCTTGACAGCAACGCCTCACGCAAGGGCGCACGCTTCGTTCGCTTCTGCGACGCATTCAACATTCCGTTGGTAACACTCGTCGATGTTCCCGGATTCCTTCCCGGTACAGGCCAGGAGTACAACGGCGTAATCCTGCATGGAGCCAAGCTTCTCTACGCTTACGGCGAAGCCACAGTGCCCAAGGTAACCGTGACACTGCGCAAGAGCTACGGAGGAAGCCACATCGTGATGAGCTGTAAGCAGCTCCGCGGCGACATGAACTACGCATGGCCTACCGCCGAAATCGCCGTTATGGGCGGTGCAGGTGCAGTAGAGGTGCTCTATGCCCGTGAAGCCAAGGAATCGGACGATCCCGCAAAGGTTCTCGCCGAGAAGGAAGCCGAATACAACAAGCTCTTCTGCAACCCCTACAATGCAGCAAAGTACGGCTACATCGACGATGTAATCGAACCCCGCAACACTCGTTTCCGCGTAATCCGCGCTCTTCAGCAGCTCGCCACCAAGAAAGTGACCAACCCCGCCAAGAAGCACGGCAATATTCCTCTATAAACGACACGCAATGAAAAAGAGAATATTATTATTGCTCGTTGCAGTCATCACCCTGAGTGCCGCATCCTACGCCCAAGGGCGACGCGGATTGCGCATCAACGAGGTGATGGTGCAGAACGACAGCAACTATGTCGACGACTACGGCCTTCACCATGCATGGATAGAGCTGTTTAACTCGACTTATGCACCGATGGAGATATCGAGTGTGTATCTTACCAACAATCCCGACAAGCCCAAGATGTACCCCGTGCCCCTGGGCGATGTCAACACCGAGATACCTCCCCGCCAGCATGTAGTGTTCTGGGCCGACGGAGAGCCCAACAAGGGCACCTTCCACCTCAGCTTCGAGCTTGAGCCCGGACAGGACAACTGGATAGGTATATACGACGCCAACGGAGTGACACTCATCGACTCGATAACCATCCCCGCCTCACTTGAAGCCAACACAACCTACGCCCGCAAAGTCGACGGCGCAGGCAGTGGCGCCGAGGCATGGGAAGTGCGCGACGGCAGCGACCTGCTCTACATAACCCCGAGCAGCAACAACATCATCATCGACACCAACTCAAAGGTGGAAATGTTTGCCGAAACCGACGGACACGGATTCGGACTGTCGATCATGGCGATGTGCATCGTGTTCAGCGCCCTGTTGCTCCTTAGCCTCTGCTTCTACGGCATAAGCCGCATAGGAGCACGTATATCGCAGACCAACAAGGCACGTTCGCAAGGACTCGAAACCAAGGCTCTGGCCAAGGAAGAGCGTCCGGCCCACGACTCGGGCGAGGAAATCGCCGCAATCGTAATGGCACTGCACGAACACCTCAACACCCACGACAAGGAAAGCACAATCCTCACCATAAACAAGGTGAGAAAGAGCTACTCGCCGTGGAGCTCCAAGATCTACGGACTCCGCGAGATTCCCCGTCGTTAATTCTCCACTATAATTAAAGTATACATTAAATACTCGTTTTAACAATTACCACAAAATGAAAGAATATAAATATAAAATCAACGGTAACACTTACAACGTGGGGATTGGCGACATCGTCGACAACGTGGCCGAGGTTCTCGTAAACGGAATGCCCTACAAAGTAGAGCTTGAAAAGAAGCAGGGCCCCGTAAGCATCGTATCGGCTCCGCGTCCCTCGGCTGCCCCGCGCACAGCTACAGGCGAAAAGGTAGTAAGCAAGCCCAATGTAAGCGCCGGAGGCTTCCAGATAAAAGCTCCCCTGCCCGGAACCATCCTGTCGATCAACGTAAAGGTGGGCGACACCGTTTCGGCATCCGACACAGTGCTCATGCTTGAGGCCATGAAGATGGAAAACGCCATCCATGCAGGCCGCGACGGAAAGGTGGCATCGGTCAATGTAAGCGCCGGCGACTCAGTGCTTGAAGGAGCCGTGCTCATCACTCTGGATTAAGCATAACCGAAGAGAACAAATATCACGAATTTACAATCCAATTAGAATCTCAAGATTATGACTTTCCACGAATTCATGGCTATCAACTTCCATCAGTTCTGGGAGCTGACAGGCTTCGCCAATGCCACCTGGCAACACCTGGTGATGCTTGTCGTGGGTCTGTTCTTCATCTGGCTTGCCATCAAGAAGAACTTCGAGCCCATGCTTCTGGTGCCCATCGGATTTGGTATACTTATAGGTAATATCCCCTTCAACGCCGAAGCCGGACTTGAAATCGGCATCTACGAAGAAGGCTCAGTGCTCAACATCCTTTACAACGGCGTAAGCGCCGGATGGTATCCCCCGCTAATCTTCCTCGGAATCGGTGCGATGACCGACTTCTCGGCCCTCATCGCCAATCCTAAGCTCATGCTCGTAGGCGCAGCCGCACAGTTTGGTATCTTCGGAGCCTACATGGTGGCTCTCGCATTGGGATTCGCCCCCGACCAGGCAGGTGCAATCGCAATCATCGGAGGTGCCGACGGCCCCACCGCCATATTCCTTTCATCAAAGCTCGCCCCCAACTTGATGGGTGCAATCGCAGTATCGGCCTACTCCTACATGGCCTTGGTACCGCTCATCCAGCCGCCAATCATGCGACTGCTCACAACCAAGCACGAGCGATTGATAAAGATGAAGCCCGCACGCGCCGTGTCGCAGAACGAGAAGATCATCTTCCCCATCGTAGGACTTCTGCTCACCTGCTTCGTAGTGCCTTCGGGTATTCCGTTGCTCGGTATGCTCTTCTTCGGTAACCTGCTCCGTGAGTGCGGTGTCACCAACCGTCTTGCCAAGACAGCAAGCAACGCCCTCACCGACATCGTTACAATACTTCTCGGTATGACCGTAGGTGCATCGACCCAGGCGTCGGAATTCCTCACACTCGACACAATCTTCATCTTTGCACTTGGATTCATGGCATTCATCATTGCATCGGCATCGGGCGTACTGTTCGTAAAGCTGTTCAATCTTGTATTGCCCAAGGGCAAGAAGCTCAACCCGCTTATCGGTAACGCCGGCGTATCGGCAGTTCCGATGTCGGCCCGAATCTCCAACAACCTTGGTCTTGAATATGACCCCAGCAACTACCTGCTCATGCACGCCATGGGCCCCAACGTTGCAGGTGTTATCGGTTCGGCCGTGGCAGCAGGTGTGCTCCTCGGATTCCTTGCATAACAAACTTCTAAATATCAATGCGGCGGTTATTGCTTAAATGCGTTTCCGCCGCATTGTTTACCCAACCAATGTTTGTCACCTATTGTCTTCAGATAATAAATGTTAATAAACGCTTCAATTTAAACCAATTTTAGGTTTACCGCGTTTCCCTCCAAAGCATAAGTGCATATTAACTATTAATGCAAAAAATTTTCAGAATTTTGTATGTACTGAAATTATGATTACAAAACAGGTTATCGACGAACTATATAAGAAATACGCCAAATTGCCCCCGGGCATTGAACATCTTGACATAGGGCTGCTCTTCGACTACGCGTCGGAGCATCACAATGTCGAGATTGACGAGGAGGGACACATCGTAATCGGGAGTCTTGACCCCATGTCGCCATTTCACAAAATAGCGCTTGAACGCGTGCACGGCTTCTCGCAATTTGAAGAAACAATAGCGATTGTGCTCCACAGCTCAATCATATTCCTCAACAAAAACGACATGGGAGTAAACGTTCACCTGAAAGCCAACCCGCCCACCGTGTGGGAAAAGCTCAAATGGTGGTTTCACAAAAACTGACACCCTATTAAGTGCAATACATGAGGATGTGAATCGATCGACATATACCCAATCACCATTGGGTATATTTTTATTTTCGGCCGAAAAACACTGCTACAATATTTTGAAAATACAAAAACAAAGCGTATCTTTGCAGTCGCAAAAGCCCAGGTGGCGGAATGGTAGACGCGCTCGTTTCAGGTGCGAGTGCTGCGAGGCGTGCAGGTTCGAGTCCTGTTCTGGGCACCACAAAAGCGACTTAATAAAGTGAATATCACCAAGTTAAGTCGCTTTCTTTTATTTTTACGTGCATATTACGTGCAAAAGGCCTGCACGCAACTTTGAGTTAGGTTCACTCTTCTTCGTAATAGTAAGAGTAGTCGATGCCTTTCATGAACATTTCGCGGTCGTTGATTTTGTCGGTCAAGGCTCCTTCGAGCAGCGTTTTTATATGTGTGGAGTCGACAACGCTCTCTCGCATCGCTGTCAGATATTCGTTCTTATCAATCCGGCTCCAGTCCACGCAGCGTTTGAGCGAGCGGCGGAGCATCAGGTCGAGCCAGATGCGTGTGCTGCGCCCGTTGCCCTCCATAAACGGATGTACCACGTTCATCTCCACATACTTGTCGGCAATTTCGTCAAGCGTCGTTTCCGGCATTCCCTCAATGGTCGGTATGATGGTCGGAAAATGGAGGCAATTCGCAAAAGTGAAACCTCCCTTTGATATATTCTTGTTCCTGATTTGTCCGGCAAACTCATATAGGCCGCCGAACAAGTAGGCATGAATCTGTTGCAGGCATTTCATACTGCCCGGTTCAAGAGAGTTCAGCAGTCCGCTTTCAAACAAAGTGTATGCTTTCTTTCGGCTCTGACCGTCAATGGTATTATCACTATAGGTAAACCAGTCGAGAAACCCGCTCGCCCGGTTATTGGGATAATGCTTGGCAAGAAGGATAACGCCATCGCTATTCAGAACATCAGCAATACGCTGTTTGCCATCCGGGGCCTCGAATTTGAACCCGTGAGTGGGACTCACGAGTTGAACACCTTCCTGTTTCAGCTTACGTTTAAGCCAACGCCAATAGTTGCCGGCCTTTGTATAGTCCGGCTCATTATTGATAGCGCGCACCACATCCGTAGCCGAGAACCACCAGCAGTTATTCTCGTCATCCCAAACCGCCCTCACCTCGCGATCATTGAAAAATCGTATCGACTTCTTACTCATTGTCTGTTTCCAGTTTTATAGACTTCAATTCTTTAGTGAGAGATGGACGGAACCTATATTCCTGCAATAGAAATTCGACAATTTCCTTTTGCGTTTTTGAATACCCAAGTTCTGACAACGATTCCAGGTCTGCTCTGAAATATGAGTACTTGGAAGAATTGACTTTTTTCTTTGGGGGAAACGGTCGGCAGCGTATGCACGGACTGTACGGATTAGGATCGCCTGCATTTCTTCAAAATGAGTTTGACGCAATGATCCGGCGTACTTTAACGGAGTCCGATAATCAGTCGAATCCTTTGCCGTTGCTTCCGACACGAGACGGAATAACCAGTCAAACTCACCTTCCTCTATGAGGAATGGGGCGATTTCATCAATGACATTATAACCGGTTGCCTTTGAGAGCAGATTATGGTAGAATGCGTTCCATTTGTCCCCGTCAACAAGTTCCTTGAGTTGATGATAGAATTTTGCTTTATCGTTGTAGCTGTTATAGAACAGGCGTTTGAGATTATCTATACGTTCTTCCAATGTGCCATGTTCCACAAGAAGTTGCTGTTTAAGTTCAAGCCAGTTCGGAGTCTTTGGCGAATAGAAGTAAGAGCCATTGTCCTTGATTGCCTGCGCCCTGTCGAGCAGGAGGATAGCCTCAAGCCAGTTGTCGGCATCAAGCAACTCATTATAATATTTCAGGCAGACTTCAGGATACTGTATTTCATCCTCCATATATTGGCGAGCTTCATCTGCAAGACCCATTGAACGGATAAAATCAATTTTACGGCACACCCACGTCCCTGCCTCATCACCCAGATTCTCGTCAATCAGAGCATCGTATATTCCACACGTAACTTCATCGTTGTCGCGTCTGAGTGCGATAAGTTCAAGAATAAAATCGTATGGCGAACCAATGTAGTCGTCTATCACATCCTTCTTTTTAGCAGCTTTAATGAGTTTTTCTAAAGAATTCAGAATATCGTGGCTGACATCCTCGCGAATCATAAGAAGTCCGACAATGTTTCCCAATACATCCATTATATCCTGAATACTGCCGGAAAAATCATCGCCATACCAATCATCACCGTAAAAATCCTCATCAGTCACCTGCATACCGACCTCTTTGACTATTACGTCACACAGGTCATATAGCTTCTCGGTAGACAGCGAGTCTGCGTTTTCGCTCCATGGCTTTATCAAGTCATTATAGACATTGCTCCAGTCAGTCGCTTCTCTCACTTCATGGCGCGAGAAGAACTCTTTTGTCTCGCGGTTTACGGCCTGACTGAGTTTGCGGGCGAAATCCACATTTTCTACCGAAGGGCAGAGGCAATTTCGGATATAATCCTTGAAATCAGAATGTTTGTTGGCCCATCCTGAAACAATATCGCGCAAATCGTCTTCGTTCGCATGGGCAATCAATTGCGATATATCTTTAGATGTATTCATTTTTCTTTTGTTTATTTCTTGGAGCGGAGTCGCTTTTGTTCGGCTTCAAAGGCTTCGAGGAAGTGGATTTCGACCGGGGATAGTTGATACTGGGTACGCTCACGGAATTTGTCGTATTCCTCATTGGCTTTCAGCTTGGCAACTTCGGCCGAGACGCATCCGGCATGGTTCAGTAATTCCTTACCCGACAGCTTCAGGAAATCGTCGAGCTTCTGAATCCAGTCTTTCATATACATCGGCACATGGCTCTTGGCCTGAAGTTCGGCAAAGTCAAGATATAGGTTGACGATTCGGTTCAGCATATCTACCTCCTCTTCTGCGAGATAATTCTTCGCAATCTCAGCCTCATGTTTGGTAGGCATGGCACCTCGCCATGTTGTCAAACCCATGAAATCCTTTTCGGCATTGGCACGGTCATAGATAACCTCTGCGGCAGTATGTCCGTGTGCGGCAAAGTGCATTTTGTTCTGAACAGTCTTGAAGAACTGTTGGGTGATGGCGGTGCGAGGGTCATAGTCGATGCTGAGGGCGTAAATTTCAAGTACCTTGCGATAGAACACCTTTTCAGAGCTGCGTATATCTCGGATTCTCGCCAGCAGCTCATCAAAATAATTTCCTTGTCCGGCATTTTTCAGCAGGTCATCATTCAGCGCAAACCCCTTTATCATATATTCCTTCAGCACCTGAGTAGCCCACTGCCGGAACTGCACACCACGATGAGAGTTGACACGATAACCCACGCTGATAATCATGTCAAGATTATAAATGGGAATCTTACGCTCAACCTGCCGTTTCCCTTCCGTTTGAACTTGTGCAAAAAATGCACAAGTTGAATCGGCGGTTAACTCACCTTCATCGTAGATTCTTTTGATATGACGTTGTATAGTTGAGCGGTCGCGCTGAAACAACTCCGCCATCTGGTCTGCAGTGAGCCACACAGTCTCATTTGAGAGCCGAACCTCAATCTTCGTCTCTCCGCCCTGCGTCTGGAATAATATTATCTGTCCGTTATCCATTTACAAATCGTATAGTTTATGTTTGTGACCGCGTTTTAGTTCGAATTCATACTCTCGTACCAATGACTCTTTTTCCTCTGTAAGATATTGAATATGCTCAAGATAATTTATTTTATCTTTCAATTTTCTTATCTCTACAATTAGCGATTCCAGAAACTCAATCCTACATTTTATGGCAGGTGCAAAACTATCTCCGCCAGTCATTGAATGAGGGAATAAATCTAATTGCCGAAAATCGGTGAGGTTGGTATTGGAAGAAATGAATGTAATGTAATGACGGATTCTAAAAGAACCCATATATGACGATATTATCTCAAAAATAATACTGGAAATATTACTGTTTTGGCAGTATTTATATATCATATCATCTATGAAATTTGCAGCAGTATCATCCTTTAGATTACAAAAGAACGAATATAAATTCTCTTTTTCGCTATATGGAAAATAGGCCATAGCACCATAATACTGTAGTGTCGACTCAATAACTATGGAATAGTTCTCAATATCCCATATAAACTCATAGGGATGGATTTGATACTTAGTGACAAATGTTGGAAAGGCTTTACAACATTCGACCCAAAACTGCGGTGATATTTGCAATAAATACTTAAGTAATTTATGGTTATAATCAAATTTATCTTGACTTTTAATAGCACTGATGTATGCATATTTGACAAGATCTGTTTTTGATTGATGTCGTTTGCAAAATTTCAACAAAAACTCTTCTGATCCAGCAATAGACATAGCATTGCGAATTCTGTATATCAGAGCAGCCATTATGGAGCGACATCCATTATCAAAACTCTCAGCGGAAAAATATCTATTACATAAACCATCTATGGTAAACCACTCTAAAGAGTGATGACGTATAGCTTTACAAAAATCCGATGCAGAAACCAGAGATGATGCATTATCAATAATAACGATATAAGCCAACAATAAGTCTGATTTTAGATTAAGCCTTTGAGACCCAATAAATCCAACAAGCTCTGCTAAATCATGTCCCTTACTATAATACGTTGAAATAATTCGAGTTGGTATAAAATACAATCCTTGATCAATACAGTATTGCCAAAGTTCAAATCCACTTTCCTGACTTAGTTCAAAAGCACATTCAATTACATATGATATCCTAACGTCATCTCCGATATTTTTGTAATGTGAGATATGTGCAATATCTTTACAAAAATTTATGAGTTCGGTGACTGATTTTGTTTTTATTATTTGAGCAATATTTTCTCGTTCAAAATCATATAATCTATTACATCTCTGTTTTCTAACCTTGCTTATCTGACAGTCCAGAAGATAATGCCTATTTGCCTTAGACCAATCTATCTGAAGTAGGTCTTTCCCCATAATAGCTTTTATTCTCTGACGAAGAGTTTCCAGATTCTTACACACATTGAAATCTTCTGTGATATTAAGTTTGCTAACACAATCGTTTATAAAATCCAATTCAGCACTTATTAGCTTTCGGGCAATAGATTTTACTTCATAGAAATCTTCATAAAGATCACTTAATAATACTGACTGATTTAAATTAACGATATTGCTATTAATCCATTCCCATATTCTTTTACGATTGGTCTTCAGTTCATCAGTGATAACTACTGCATAACGTCCGATTACGAAGTTCCTTCCTTTTATGCGTGAATATTGGTATGAAAACTTAAGAAATGATGGCAATACGCAGCTAGCTAATATGAAGCCAGTTTCACTCTCCTTTGATAAATCTATGAGAACTTCAATGATATTCGTTTCACGTTTGTATGAATTGGCATAGTCAATATCATCATATATCCAATGTTCTGATATTATTTTTACGGCACTTTCCATTTTATTAGGATGGCTTTTCAAAAACTCAACTATGAGAGCTAATGCCGTGGCGGTATCAGATTCCTCTGAATGAGAGAAATTAGAAAGTATGGAAAGAATTATATCAGAATTTACATAAGAATGACTAAAATCATCAAATTTATTTTCTTTAATTAAATTCTTAATGTAAAGAAAAGTCAATGCAGGAATCGCACCACTAAATACTTCTAAGAACTCGCATTTTTCTCGTTCTTCTTTGATAGAAACAGACAGACTTTTCCATGCATCGGAGATAGAACTTCGCGAGAAATCTATCACCTCCTTTTTATGGAAACAATTCCATACGGAAAATATACTATCTCTCAATCGTTCTCTTCGATTATGCAGGTTCTCAATTAGATTCGACAAACTTAGTTCTTTAAGGACATAGAAACATTTATAGAATGCATAAGTTCCAAAATTTTGATCCTCTATAGTAGCAATATCATCATCTGTTATACTAATACATTCCAAATCATCAAGCTTACGACATATAGATTTAAACTCTGACGATTCAAGACCAAAAACGTGTTCAATTTGATCTAATAATGAAGTCTCCTCTAAATCAACAACTTTGTAAAAAGAAATAATTGCAACTACCTTGATTAGCTTACAATCCGTACAATCCGAAATTAAACGCTCAAAGAAAGGTTTGTAATATGCGTCATAAACCCCTTCCACATTAATTAAATCGTTATACTTTTTTCCAGCCAAAGCAATTTGAGCACACATCACTGCTAATCTGATATTCTTACCAGTGATATTATTAATGCGTTTGTGCCACAGTGCATTAGTAATACCAAACGATGTAAGAATTTTTGATGCAAGATCTTCCGGAGATTCTGACATTGCAATTTGCTCAACTTTTTACCAAATTAGAACATTTTGTAATTACGGAATCAAGAGCATAACTGCGAACTGTCGCAATAAATTTAACATTACTATTGAGGGTATGCTCATAAAACTCGATTGCCTCATCCCAAATGGCAGTTCTATTTGCATCATCTATAATGAACAAGTATGAGACATTTTTATCAACATTATCCAGCGTTTCTCTTATATTACGATTCTTTTCCTCAATAA